>CAXGVP010000668.1:0-2857 GCA_964013055.1 uncultured Albimonas sp. | reverse complement strand
GCCGCCTTCGCCGACGGCATGGCGCTCGATGTCGACGCGCCCCCGGGAGAGGGTCAGCAGGTTGAAGTCGTTCTCCTCCCCCCGCGTGCGCAGCGACAGCGAGGTGCCGGCCTGGATCTGCAGCATCCGCCCGCCGTGGATCGGCATCGCCCGCCAGGTGTGCATGTGGCCGCAGAGCACGACCTCCGCCCCGGCCTCGGCCAGGCGGCGGGCGTGGTCCTGCGCATCGCGCAGCGGCGCCTTCGGATCGTCGGGCAGCTGCTCGAGCGGGTGGTGCATCGCCAGCACCGTCAGGTCCTCCCGCGGGAGCTCCGACAGCGCCTTGCAGGCGCGGGCCATGTCGCCGGGATCGAGCCGGCCGCGCTGCCATTCCACCCGGCTCGCGCTGTTGGCGCCGACCACCCGCACGCCCTTCATCCGCGTCGTCGGAGCCACGTCCAGCGCGATGTAGCGCCGGTAGCGCTTCCAGGGGCTGAGCAGGCGCCGCGCCACGTTCTCCAGCGGGGCGTCGTGGTTGCCCGGCACGCAGATCACCGGGCCCGGAAGCCGGTCCACGAAGTCGCGCGCCATTCGCCACTGGCTGGAGCGCGAGCGCTGGGTCATGTCGCCGGTGATCACCGTCAGGTCCGGCGCCAGCCGCGTCACCGCTTCCAGCAGGCGATCGGCGATCTTGGGCGGCACGCGGCCGAAATGCAGGTCGGAAAGATGGGCCAGTCGAAGCATGGGCGCAGGTTAGCCCCCCTCGGCCGGCGCGAGAACCTCCAGCGCGCCGTCCTTGCGCAGGAAATGGAACGGCCCCTCCATCTTCTCCCGCTCGCCGTCGCGCGCCACCAGGCGGCGGGGGCGGCGGGTCTCGACCAGGATGTCCTTGCCGTAGAGCATCTCGAAATCGCGCCCCGGCTTCAGGGTCTTGAGCCCCAGGGCCGCGGCGAAGCGGATCAGGTCGAAGGGCTCCCCGTCGGGGGCGAGGAACAGGGCGAACTCGCCGCCCCGCACCCGCTCGGCCGACTCGAAGAAGTCGAACTGCTCGAGCTGGAAGGCGTTGTTGGCCACGAAGGCGAGCGGCGTGTGCACCCGCGTCACCTCCCCGTCGACCGTCACCTTGGCGTCCAGCGGCGAGCGGTATTCCGCCAGCGCCGTGACCACCGACCAGTGCGCGGCGATCTGGCTGCGCCCGAAGCGGCGATAGACGCTCTCGCGCGTCTCCAGGATCTTGGCGTAGGCGCCGAGGCTGGCGTTGTTGAGGAACACCCGCCCGTTCACCTCGCCCAGCGGCAGCGGGCGGGGGGCGCCGGTCGCCAGCACCTCCACCGCCTCCTCGGGCGTCTCGGGCAGGCCGAGCGAGCGGGCGACGTAGTTGAACGTGCCCAGCGGGATCACGCCCAGACGCGCGCCCGAGCCCGCGATGGCCCCGGCGACCGCGTTGATGGTGCCGTCGCCGCCGCCGGCGACGACGGTGCCGAACCCCTCGTCGGCGGCCGCGCGCGCGGCGCCCTCGAGCTCCGAGCCCTTGCGGATCAACCGCAGGTCGGCGGCGAGGCCGTGGCGGGCGAATTCACGCTCCAGCGTCGAGGCCAGCGCCTCGGCGCGGCGCTTGCCGGATCCCGCGTTGAGGATCACGCAGGTCTCCTCGGCCCGGGCGCGGGGCGGCGCCTCGGCGGCGGGCGCGTCTGTCTGGGGGGCGGGGACGGCGGACATGATGGGCTCCCGTGGATCGCTGCTCATGCGAATGTGGCGCGCGATCAGGCGGGGCCTAGGCCCAATTGAGCCCATTTGCAGGCGCCGCATGGAAAACGGCCGTCCCCGCGCGGGGGACGGCCGAGGCCATGGCGGGGATCAGGAGCTTTCGGCGTGCACCACCTCGCCGAACCGCTCCCAGCTTTCGCCGTTGAAGCGCATCAGCTGCATCGCCTCGATCGGGGCGTGATCGGTCTCGGAGGTGTTGATGGTGATGCCCGGCAGCAGCATCGGCGCGCGCAGCGCCTTCAGCGAGGCGGCCTGCTTGACGATGTTCTCCTTGGAGAAGTCATCCCCGCAGCGCTTGAGCGTCTCGATCAGCGTGTAGGCCGAGGCGTAGCCGTAGACCGTGAACGAGGAGGTCTGGTCCCCGTCGGGATACCACTCGTTCATGAACTTGCGCCACTCGGCGACCTCGGCGTTGTCGGCCCACTGGGGATCGTCCACCTCCATCAGGTAGCCCGCCGAGATCAGGCCCTTCGAAGCCTCAAGCCCCGCCGGCTGCAGCACCGAGCCGACCGAGATCGAGACGTTGTTGAGGAACCGCTCCGCGTCCCAGCCGATTTCGGCCGACTTCTTGATCGCCTGGGCGGCGAACTTCGGGGTGGCCACGATGAAGAACACGTTGGCGCCCGAGGCCTTGAGGTTGATGACCTCCGAGTCGACCGTCGGCTGGGCCACCTCGTAGGGCGCCTCGGCGACGAGCACGTCCTCGCGCCCCGCCAGCCCGCGCTTCAGCCCGGTGAGGTAGTCCTTGCCGTAGTCGTCGTTCTGGTAGAGCACGGCGATCTTGGGGTTCTCGATGTTGGCGAGGATCCACTGGCCGTAGATCGCGCCTTCGGTCGGGTAGTTGGGCTGCCAGCCAGAGGTCCAGGGGAAATTCTCCGGGTCGTTCCACTTCGAGGCGCCGGTGGCCACGAACAGGTGCGGGACCTTCTTGGCGTTGACGTACTTGTGGATCGCGGTGTTGGTCGGCGTGCCGAGGGTCGCGTGCAGCAGGTCGACCTCGTCCTGCTCGACCAGGCGGCGGATCTGCTCGACGGTCTTGGGCGGCGAGTAGCCGTCGTCGTAGCTGATCCACTCGATCTGGCGGCCGTTCACGCCGCCCTGGGCGCTCACC
>CAXGVP010000667.1:0-2862 GCA_964013055.1 uncultured Albimonas sp. | reverse complement strand
CCGCCAGCGCCAGCCCCGCGGGCGGCAGCGGCACGGCGGAGAGCCCGCCCGCCAGCGTGTCGGACAGCGGCGAGACCCGCATCACCCGCAGCGAGTTCGTGAATCCCTCGATGTCGGGATCGTCGCGGCGCAGGGTGGCGTTCGCGCCGCCGAACAGGGACGCGGCCGGCGACAGGAACGACGCCAGCGAGGCCAGGAGGTCGTTGGGATCGGACGTGAAATTGCCGTCGGACACCCAGTCGAAGCTATTGCCGATCACCCAGGGCGCCCCCGCCTCCAGCGCCGCAGCCTGGCCGCCGGCCACGTCGAAGAACACCCGGGTTCCGGTCACCTCGACCAGCGGCGAGGACGAGACCAGACGCGTGAAATCGTTCTGGAAGTAGACCTCGATGCCGCCGTGGACGGGAACAAGGTCGCCGGGGTCTTCGCCGAGCATCCAGACCTCCGCGTCCGGGTCCTCGAACCGCCCGGACGCGGTGTTGGACGTGCCGTCGGGCACGGTCTCGTCCATCCGCACGCGCAGGCGCACGGTCTCGCCCTCCGCGAAGACCTGGAAGGCGGCGGGGGCGTCGTCGTCGACCGTGTCGACGAGACCCAGCTCGAATTCGAACTGGATGACGGCGGCCGCGGGCGCGGCGAACGACAGGAGCGCAGGCGCCGAGAGGGCGGCCGCGAAAAGGGCTGCGTGCATCGAATCCATTCCTTGAAAACAGGGACCCGAGGCCAGCACAGCATCGCCCGCCCCGCCCGCGCAAGCGTCGCAACCTGTCCCTGCGGCAACGCCGCAACCTGTCCCCGCGGCAGAGCCGCAAAGTGTCCCCGCGGCAGAGCCGCAAACTGTCCCGGCGGCAGCGCGCGACGCAACGGCGGTCGTCCGCCCCCTTGCCCGCCGGCCGGTTATCGGTTTCAGTGCGCGCCCCTCGCCACGCGCTCCGGAGCTTTCCATGACCGCCCGCATCCTGATCCTCAACGGCCCCAACCTGAACCTGCTGGGCCTGCGGGAGCCCGAGATCTACGGCGCCGACACGCTCGCGGACATCGAGACCCGCTGCGCCGACGCGGCCGAGCGGCGGGGCGTGACGCTCGACTTCCGACAGTCGAACCACGAGGGCGCGCTGGTCGACTGGATCCACGCGGCGCGCGGCACGGTCGACGTGATCATCCTCAACGCCGGCGCCTACACGCACACCTCGGTCGCCATCCTCGACGCCCTGCGCGCCTTCGAGGGCCGGGTGATCGAGCTGCACCTGTCCAACACCCACCGCCGCGAGGAGTTCCGCCACCTGAGCTACGTGTCGTTCCGCGCCGACGGGGTGATCATGGGCTTCGGCGCGCCGGGCTACCTGATGGCGCTGAACGCGGCCGCGGACATGGTCGACGGCATGGCGGACGCGGACCGGAACACCGAGGCATGAGCCCCCAGGCCCCCGGCGGCCCGCCCGCGGACCTCGGCGTCGGGGACCCCGCGCCGGAGGCCGAGAGTCCGCTCGCCGCCGCCGGCTGGATGGCGCTGGCGCTGTGCTGCTTCTCGGCGCTGGCGGTGGCGGGACGCGAGGCCGCCTCCGAGCTCGACACGTTCGAGATCCTGGCCTTCCGCTCGGTGATCTCGCTGGCGATCGTGCTGGCGGCGGCGGGCGCGACGGGCGCCCTGCCCCTGATCCGCCGCCGGCGGATGCGCCTGCACCTGGTGCGCAACAGCTTTCACTTCGCCGGCCAGAACCTGTGGTTCCACGCCGTCGCGGTGATCCCGCTGACCCAGGTCTTCGCCTACGAGTTCACCGCGCCGATCTGGATCGCCCTGCTCGCCCCCCTGGTGCTGGGCGAGCGCTTCGCCCGCGCGCGCCTGCTGGCCGCGGCGATCGGCTTCTCGGGCATCCTGGTCATCGCCCAGCCCTGGGCGGGCGAGGCGGGGGCCGCGATCGGCGCCGGCCAGGGGGCGGCGCTGGGGGCGGCGATCTGTTTCGCCTTCAACATCATGCTCACCAAGCGGCTGAGCGCCTCCGAGAGCACGGTCTCGATCATGTTCTTCATGTGCGCGATGCAGGCGGCGATGGGCTTCGTGTGCGCGGGCGCGGACCTGGACGTGGCGCTGCCGTGGCGCACCTGGCCGTGGATCGTGCTGATCGGGATCTGCGGGCTGGCGGCGCACTACTGCGTGGCGCGCGCGCTGTCCCGCGCGCCGGCGACCATCGTGGCGCCGATGGACTTCGGCCGCCTGCCGATGATCGCGGTGGTGGGCATGCTGCTCTATGCCGAGCCGCTGCAGGCCGCCGTCTTCGCCGGCGCCGCGCTGGTGCTGACCGCCAACCTGATCAACCTGCGCGCCGAGCGTCGGCGCGCAGGCCTCTGAGCGCGGGGGCCGCGCCCTGACCGCCGCGCGACGGGCGAGGCCCGCCGCGCGGTCGGCAGGCGGGGGGGCGGCGCCCCGCGCTCCGCCGTCAGACGAGGATGAAGTCGCTTTCGCCCAGGGTCAGGCCGCCCCCGCCCTGCAGCAGGCCGATGGCCTGGTGGGCGGCGTCGATCACCAGGCGCAGGTCGTCGCCCGCCACCTCGAAGCGCAGGTCCTCGAAGGTCACGCCGGCGGCGAGCTCGATGCGGTCCTCGCCCTGGGCGAAGTCGGTCACGGTGTCGACGCCGCGCCCGTCCAGCACGAAGACGTCGGCGTCGGGGACCTCGAAGACGACGCCGCCGATGGGCGTCCAGCTGGTCGACGAGCCGAAGGCCGAGCCCAGGTCCCAGCCGGTCCCGCCCTGGGTCTCGTGCTCCCAGGCGTCGGAGGGGGCGTCGGGGATGTCGATGGACGGCGCCTCGACCGAGACCTCGCCGCCGCCGCCGGTCAGCACGTCGTCGCCCTCGCCGCCC
>CAXGVP010000666.1:0-2867 GCA_964013055.1 uncultured Albimonas sp. | reverse complement strand
GCCCTGGCGAAGCGCGGCCAGCGTCGGCGCCAGCCCGGCGGAGCCCACGATGGCGGCCATCGTCCAGTCCGCGGGGCGGGCGGCGGCCTCGATCACCGCGCGCTCGCCGGCGGCGGCCTCGATGCCCGAGCCCGCCAGCGCGGCCTTGAGATCCTCGTAGCGGGCGGGATCGGCGGTCACCGCGACCTCGGCGCGGAACGCGCGCGCGGCCTCGGCCAGGCCCGCGATGTTGTCCCGCCCGGTCAGGGCCACGACCTCGACCGCCCCCGGCCCCGCATGGCGCAGGATGTCGAGCGTCGAGCGGCCGATGGAGCCGGTGGCCCCCAGCACGGACACGCGGCGGGGCGCGCCGGAGCAGGGGGCGCTCACCATATGAACACCGATTTCCCGCGCAGGAAGGTGAGGATCGCGGCCACCAGGGCGGCGGCCATCAGCCCGTCCATCCGGTCCAGCAGCCCGCCATGGCCGGGAATGAGGTTCGAGCTGTCCTTGACCCCCGCGCGGCGCTTGAGCGAGCTCTCGGCCAGGTCGCCGCCCTGGCTGACCACCGCCATCACGCCCGAGACGATGGCGACCTCATGGATCAGCGTGCCGGTGGTGGCGGACGAGAAGATCGCCCCCACCGCGGTGGCGCAGGCCATGCCGCCCCCCAGCCCCGCCCAGGTCTTCGAGGGGCTGACCCGCGGCCACAGCTTCGGCCCGCCGATGATGCGGCCGGCGAAATAGGCGCCCACGTCGGTGGCGACCACCACCAGCACGACCCACAGCACCGCCTCCCAGCCATAGAGGGGATCGTCGCGCAGCCCCACCAGGCCGGCGCAGGCGACGGCGACGTAACCGCCCCCGATCAGCGTGGTCCAGCGCGCCCAGGGCCCGTCGCGACGGGTCAGCAGCAGGGCCGCGATCAGGCAGGCGGCGGCGACCGCGAGGCCGGAGCGGAAGAAGGCCCCCTGGGTGGCGAGGCTCGCCGCCACGCCGGCGGCCGCGATCGCCCAGCCGGCCCCGTCGAAGCGGCCCGCGACCATGCGCCGAAGCTCCCAGCCCATGCCGCCCGCGCAGGCGGCGGCGAAGCCGGCGGCGATCCAGCCGCCCAGGCCCAGCGCCAGCGCCGCCAGCGCGGCCATGGCCACGCCGGCCAGCGTGCGGGCGCGAAGATCGGCGAAACTCCGCGCCTTGGGGGCGCCGGGGGCCATCGCGCTCAGCCGACCGCCCCGAACCGACGCTGCCGGGCGCCGAACGAGGCCAGCGCCTCGCCGAAGCGCTCGACCGAGAAGTCGGGCCAGTAGTCGTCCACGAAGGCGAATTCGGAATAGGCGGTCTGCCAGGGCAGGAAGTTGGAGGTGCGCATCTCCCCCGAAGTGCGGATCACCAGGTCGGGGTCGGGAAAGCCGCGGGTGTCGAGCCGCGCCTCCAGCGCCGAGGCGTCCACGCAGGCCGGGTCCAGGCGGCCGGCGGCCACGTCCTCGGCCAGGCGGCGGGCGGCGGCGGCGATCTCGTCCCGGCCGCCGTAGTTGATGGCGATGGTCAGGTTGAGCTTGTCGTTCCCGGCGGTGTCGGCCTCGAGCCGGCTCATCGCGGTGGCGAGATCCGGCGCCAGGCGCCCCCGCTCCCCGATGAAGCGCACCCGGGCGCCGCGGCGCTTCAGCTCGCGGCCCTCGCGGCGGATGTAGATGGCGAACAGCTCCATCAGCCCGGTGACTTCCTCGGCCGAGCGCTTCCAGTTCTCGGTCGAGAAGGCGTAGAGGGTCAGCCACTCGACGCCCAGGTCCGGGGCGGCCTCGACGATGCGGCGCACCGTCTCCGCGCCGCGGCGGTGACCGGCAAGGCGCGGCAGCCCGCGGGCCTTCGCCCAGCGGCCGTTGCCGTCCATGATGATCGCCACGTGGCGTGGCCCCGGCCCCCCGTCGGCGGTCCGGGCCGTCTCGGCGCCCGTCTTGACCTCTTGAGCGGCCTGCGCCGCCGTCAGGGGCGAGGAGTTGAACATGTGCTGCTCCCGAAGGTGCGGTGCGCTCCGCACCCTGTCGTTATGTCCGGCCGTCCGTTACGTCCGCGTGACTCGCGCGCGCGTCAGGCGCTTTGAAGGCCGGGAGGGGGCCGGCCGGCGGCGCGAGGCCTGCTCAGACCTGCATGATCTCTTCCTGCTTGTGCTCCTGCGCCGCGTCGATCTTCTTGATCGCGGCGTCGGTCAGGGCCTGGATCTCGTCGGAGTAGAACTTGGCGTCGTCCTCCGACAGCCCGTCCTTCTGGGCCTTCTTGACCATGTCCATGCCGTCGCGGCGCACGTTGCGCACGGCGACCTTGGCCTGCTCGGCGTACTGCCCGGCGAGCTTGGCGAGCTCGCGCCGCCGCTCCTCGTTCAGCTCGGGGATCGGCAGGCGCACGAGGGTGCCGTCGACCACCGGGTTCAGGCCCAGGCCCGACGAGCGGATCGCCTTGTCGACCTTGCCGACCATCGCCTTGTCCCAGATCGCCAGCGTCAGCATCCGCGGCTCGGGCACGTTGATCGTGGCCACCTGGTTGAGGGGCGTGTCCACGCCATAGGCGTCGACCGTCACCGGATCCAGCATCGAGGCCGTCGCGCGCCCGGTGCGCAGCGAGGCGTAGTCCTGCTTCAGCGAGGCCAGCGCCCCGTCCATCCGGCGCTCGAGGTCGTCGACGTCGATCTCGATCTCATCGCTCATGAGGGTGTCTCCTCGGGGCGCGGGGTTCCGGCCCCTGCGTCATGACTGCTCGACAATGGTGAATTTTCCGCGACCGCTCAAGACCTCGGCGAAGCCGCCGGACTGATGCAGCGAGAAGATGATCAGCGGCAGGTTGTTGTCGCGCGCCAGCGCGATGGCCGAGGCGTCCATGACCTTGAGGTTCTT
>CAXGVP010000665.1:0-2867 GCA_964013055.1 uncultured Albimonas sp. | reverse complement strand
TTACGCCGACCTGCGCCGCGCGGCGCCGGCGGTGGTGGCCTATCCCGACGATGCGCTGGAGGGCGCGGACCTGCTGCTCTACCGCGCGGCGCTGGCCTCGGCGGAGGTGGTGGAGGCCGTGACCGTCCCCCCGCGCGAGGCGCGCTGCGTGCGGGTTCCGGCGGGCGGCTTCCTGCGCATGGTCTCGGTCGAGGGCCCCCAGGTGGGCGACCTGAACCTTTGGAACGCCGCGCGGCTGGAGGAGCGCTTCTTCTCCGGCAAGACCCGCGCCCTGCATGGAACCCATGTCACCCGTGGCCACCGGCTGTGGAGCGTGCTGCCCTGGCTGCGCCCGATGGCGACGATCGTGGCCGACGACCTGGAATGGTACGGCTTCGACGCCGACGGCGGCGGGGTGCATGACGTGATCGGCACCCGCTGCGATCCCTACACGAACCGGCTGCTGGCGGGCTCGGACTACCACCGCTGCTGCCATTCCAACCTGGTGCGGGCGTTGGCGGAGGCGACCGGGCTGGCGCCGGAGGCGGCCGAGCCGCTGGTGCATGACGTGCTCAACGTCTTCATGTGCACCGGATTCACCCGCGACACGCACCAGTATTTCATGAAGGCGAGCCCGGTGCGCCCGGGCGACGCGCTGACGCTGTTCGCCGAGATCGACCTGCTGGCGGGGCTCTCGGCCTGTCCGGGAGGGGACTGCTCGGCCTCGCATTCCTCGGACGCCGCCGCCTGCTTCCCGCTGCGCATGGAGGTGCTGCGGCCCGATCCCGCGACGTTGGACGGGTGGAAAAGCCCGGCGCCCTCGGCCTACGACCGCAGCCACGGGCTCTGACCCCGGCAGGAGGAGCGCGCCCGGAACGGGCGGCGGCCGAGGGGGCTCGACGCCCCTGAGGACGCCCATCTGCGCCGGGCAAGACCCCCTTAGCCGCGCATCCCGTTCATGATCTCCACCAGCTTGGCGGCGATCCCGGGCTCGGACAGCGCGTGGCCCCCCTGCTGGATCATGTGCAGCTGCGAGCCGGGCCAGGCCTCGTGCAGCAGCTGCGCCGAGAGCGGCGGGCAGATCAGGTCGTAGCGGCCCTGCACGATATGGCCGGGGATGCCGGCCAGCCGCGGGGCGTCGTGAAGGATCTGGTCGTCGCGCTTCAGCCAGCCCTGGTGGACGAAGTAATGGCACTCGATCCGGCTGAAGGCGCGGGCGTAGGCGCCGTCGGGGCCGTGGCCGCCGCCGCCCTGCAGGGTCGCGCAGGCGGCCTCCCACCCGGCCCAGAGGCGGGCGTGGCGGGTCTGCTCCATCAGGTCGTCCGACGTCAGGCGCTTGTGATAGGCGGCGATCAGGTCGGAGCGCTCGGACGCCGGGATCGCCTCGGCGAAGCGCTTCCACTCCACCGGGCGGAACTGGCCGGCGCCGCCGCCGTAGAACCAGGCGAGCTCGCGCTGCATCATCAGGAAGATGCCGCGGAGCGCCATCGCCTCGACCCGCTCGGGGTGGGTCTCGGCATAGAGCAGCGACAGCGTCGCGCCCCAGGAGCCGCCGAACAGGATCCACTTGTCGATGCCCAGCTTCTCGCGGATCCGCTCGATGTCGGCGACGAGATCCCAGGCGGTGTTGTGCTCGAGGCTCGAATGCGGGCGCGAGCGGCCGCAGCCCCGCTGGTCGAACAGGATCACCCGGAAGACCTCGGGGTCGAAGAACCGGCGCATCCCCGGAGAACAGCCGCCCCCCGGCCCGCCATGCAGCACCACCACGGGCTTGCCCTTGGGGTTGCCGCATTGCTCTACGTAAAGGTCATGACCGCCCGGCGCCTCGAGCCGCAGACGTGAGAACGGCTCGATGGCGGGATAAAGGGCCTGGCGGGCCGAGATGTCGGCTTCGCTTTCGCGCATGTCCGATCTATGTCACATCGGGCGCGCATCGCAAGCGCCGGCAGCGGAGCGGATCGCCACATGACCTCCATGCAACACTCCCCGACCGCGGGGACCAACATCGACCCGGCCGAGATCGCCAAGTTCGAGGCGATGGCCGCCGAGTGGTGGGACCTGAACGGCAAGTTCAAGCCCCTGCACATGATGAACCCGTGCCGGCTGGGCTATATCGTCGACCAGATCGCCGCCGAGTTCGGCCGCGATCCCTCGCAGGCGCAGGCGTTCAAGGGCCTGCGCATCCTCGACATCGGCTGCGGCGGCGGGCTGCTGTCGGAGCCGATGGCGCGCCCTGGCGCGACCGTCGTGGGGGTCGATCCCGCCGAGCGCAACATCCCCGTCGCCCGCATCCATGCCGAGCAGATGGGGCTCGAGATCGACTACCGCGCCACCTCGGCCGAGGCGCTGGCCGAGGCGGGCGAGAGCTTCGACGCGGTGCTGAACATGGAGGTGGTCGAGCATGTGCCCGACCCCGCCGCCTATCTCGCCGCCTGCGCGCGGCTGGTGAAGCCGGGCGGGCTGATGGCCTGCTCGACCATCAACCGCAATCCCAAGAGCTTCATGATGGCGATCGTGGGGGCCGAGCACGTGATGCGCTGGCTGCCCAGGGGCACGCACGAGTGGTCCAAGTTCATCACCCCCGACGAGCTGGCCACGATGATCGCCGCCGCCGGGCTGGAGGTGGTCGACCGCAAGGGCTTCGTGTTCAACCCGATCAGCTGGAGCTGGTCGATCTCGGCCCGCGACCTGTCGGTGAACTACGTCACCTGCTCGGTGAAGCGGGAGGACCGGGGATGAGCGATCCGGCCCGGGATCCGGTCGGCGCCGAGGTCCGCGCCCGCGCCCAGGAGATTCTCGCCAGCTCTCAGGCCGAGTCCGAGGCCCTCGAACACGAGATCGAGCAGGCCGAGATGATCGCCGACGACGTCGCACGCTTCGAGGTCCTG
>CAXGVP010000664.1:0-2868 GCA_964013055.1 uncultured Albimonas sp. | reverse complement strand
TTCTTGGGTGGGCTCCAGAAGCGCCCCCTGCGGGCGCCAGCCCGCCGTGCGCGAAGCGCGCGCAAGCCAAGCCCGCCCGCAGGGCGCCCGGCGCCCGGAAGCCCGTGCCGTCACCGCGATTCCATGATCCGCGATACCAGCTCCGCCACGTTGCGTGCGCCCAGCTTGCGCATCAGCGCCGCCCGGTGCACCTCGACCGTGCGGTGGGAGATGTCCAGCAGCCGCGCGATCTGCTTGGCCGTGCGCCCCGAGACCACATGCAGCGCGATCTCCCGCTCGCGCGCCGTCAGCCCGTGTTCGGCGGGCGTCTCGGGGCCGTCGAGCTTCTCGAAGGTCCACACCATCAGCTCGAACGGCGCCTCGGGCGTCAGCGTGCGGCCGCGGGCGCGGGCCCAGAACAGGGCGCCGCCGCGGGCCTGCATCACCCGCTCGTCCTCGTGCACCGGCCGGTCGCGCATCCTCCGCAGCCAGCGCTCGCCGACGGTGCGGAACTCGAAGGCCGAGGGATACAGCATCCGCACCGACTGGCCCTGCATCAGGTGGCGCGGCCAGCCGAACAGCGCTGCCGCCGCCGGATTCGCCTGCAGGATCCGCCGGTTGGCCAGCACCAGCAGCGCCACCGGCGCCTCCGCGAAGGCCAGCGCCGACAACGAGGCGTCGTCCGTCGCGCTCAGGTCCGGGGGCGGCGGTCGCTTCGGGGGCGGCCCGACGTTCGGCGCGGCGCCCAGCCCGGCTTCGGCGAACAGGTCCGGCTGCTCGGAAGCCGGAGGCCGCTTTCGTCCCGCCATGCTCGTCTCCTCGCCCGCCTACGCAGGGACCTACGTAGTCCTGCGTATGGAAGCAACCCGTGCGCGGTGTGCATATGCACGCCGACGCAAAGGCAACGGGAAGGGAGCGACCCATGGCCCAGGACATCTACATCACCGGCGCCGGCCACACCATGTTCGGCCGCCTGTCCGACAGCCTCGAGGAGCTGATCGTCGAGAGCGCCCGCGAGGCGATGGAGGAGGCGCAGACCGCCCCCTCGCAGATCGACGCGGTGTTTCTGGGCCACTTCAACTCGGGCCTGGTGAAGGACGGCTTCGCCTCTTCCCTGATCCACCAGGCGCACCCGGACTTCCGCTTCACGCCGGCCGCGCGTTGCGAGAACGCCTGCGCCTCGGGCGCCGCGGCGATCCACGCCGGGATCAACGCGATCCTCGCGGGCAAGGCCAGGACGGTGCTCGTGGTGGGGGCCGAGAAGATGACCCACCGCTCCACCCCCGACGTGACCGAGGCGCTGGCCGGCGCCGGCTACCAGAACGACGCGGCCGAGGCGGCGCTGAGCTTCCCGCAGGTCTTCGGCCTCGCCGCCCGCGCCTATGCCGAGCGCCATGGCGATCCGCTGGCGGACATGGCGCGCATCGCCTCCAAGAACCATTCCAACGCGATGGACAACCCGCTCGCCCAGATGCAGCGCCCGATGAGCTTCGAGGCCTGCAACGAGGTCGGCGACAAGAACCCGCTGATCGCGCCCCCGCTGCGGCTGACCGACTGCTCGCTGGTCACCGATGGCGCCGCGGCGATCGTGCTGCAGGCGGCCGACGCGGCGGGCGACGCGACGCGCCGGGTGAAGGTGGCGGCGGCCGAGCATGTCTCGGACTACCTGCCGATGTCGCGCCGCGACTTCGTGGCCTTCGAGGGGCCGACCCGCGCCATCGCCCAGGCCTATGCCGCGGCCGGGATCACGGTCGCCGACGTGGACTTCGCCGAGGTCCATGACTGCTTCACCATCGCCGAGCTGCTGGTCTACGAGGCCATGGGCCTGGCGCCGGCCGGCCGCGGCGGGCAGGCGATCGCCGAGGGCACGGTGCTCAAGGGCGGCCGGACGCCGGTGAACCTCTCGGGCGGGCTGAAGGCCAAGGGGCACCCGGTGGGGGCCACGGGCGTCTCGATGCACGCGCTGGGCTTCCGGCAGCTGACGGGCCAGGCCGGCGGCATGCAGGCCGAGGGCGCGGAGCATGGCCTCCTGTTCAACATGGGCGGCGCCGCGGTGGCCAACTACGCCACCGTGCTGCAGGCCGACCGGGCCTGAGATCGGGTCGTCGAACCCTCGAAGGCCCCGGAGATCCTCCGGGGCCTTCCTGCACTCCACCGGCCGCGAGCGGGCGCCCCGGGCTCGACCCGGGGCCTCGGCCGCCGGCGCCGCGCCGGAGGTCCCGGGTCGGGCCCGGGACACGCCCGGGGGCGGGCGGGGCGCTCAGATGATCTCGGTCTCGATCAGCGGCCGGTTCTCCAGCAGCCGCGCCCAGCCGAGCGGCGAGAGGTCGAGGCTGCGGTATCCGCCGTGCAGCAGCCATTCGGCCACGCCGCGGCCGACGCCGGCGGCGTGCTGCAGGCCGTGGCCCGAGAAGCCGGCGGCGAAGACAAGGTTGGCGACGTCGGGGTGCGGGCCCACCACGCCGTTGCGGTCGAAGGCGTTCCACTCGTAGTGGCCGGCCCAGAAGCGCTGCAGGCGGATCGCCTCGAAGGCCTGCGAGCGCTCGGCGAGCGCGGGCCAGACGATCTCCTCGAACTCCTGGTGGCGCGGGTCGAAGTCGTCGAGGGCGACCTCGGGGTCCTCCACCGGGGGGGCGCCGGCGAGGAACCAGCGGCCCTCGGGGCGGCAGAACACGCCCGACGGGTCGATGATCAGCGGCGGGCGGGTGGCCGGGTCGGGGGGCGAGGCGCAGTCGAAGACGAAGAGCGTGCGCTTGCGGGGGCCGACGGGCAGGGCGAGGCCCGCCCAGGCGGCCGCGGCCCCGCTGCGGGCGCCGGCGGCGACCACCGCCGCGGCGCAGGCGATGCGCGCGCCCGAGGCGAGCCGCACCGCCGCCACCCGGCCGGATT
>CAXGVP010000663.1:0-2871 GCA_964013055.1 uncultured Albimonas sp. | reverse complement strand
CCGAGCCCGCCGTGCCCGCCGCAGCCGGCGACGGCCCCCTCCAGGGCCCGGGCGCCTGGTCGGCCTGCATCTACGTCGAGGACGCCCGCGACTTCGCCACCCTCGCCGCGGCCAACGGCATCGCGATCCGGCGGGGCCCGGAGGACACGCCCTACGCCTGCCGCGAAGTCGAGGTCGCCAGCCCCGAGGGCCACGTCCTGTGCTTCGTGCAGGATCTCGACCCCGGCCCGCGCGGCCCGGGACTTTGACCGCGAACCCCGGGGGAACCGCTTGACCGACGCGATCGAACCGAAGGGCGACCTTGCCCTGCAGACGCTGGCGATGCCGGCGGACACCAACGCCAACGGCGACATCTTCGGCGGCTGGCTGATGGGCCAGATGGACCTGGGCGCCTCGATCCCGGCCCGCGCCCGCTCCCGCGGGCGGGTGGCGACGGTGCATGTCGAGGCGATGACCTTCCACCGCGCCGTGCAGGTGGGCGACATGGTGACCATCTACGCCGACCTGCAGAGGGAGGGCCGCTCCTCGATGCGCTACGGGGTCGAGGCCTGGATCACCCGCATGCCCTCGGGCGAGCGCCACAAGGTCACCGAGGCCGTGTTCATCTACGTCGCCATCGACGAGGAGGGCAAAAGCCGCCCCCTGCCCTGACTGCTGCGTGCGGGGGGGCCGGCGCGGCGGGGCCCGCGCCGGCCCCCCGGAAAACCGTCCGGAACGACGCTCTCGCGGGGCCCGACCGCGATCAGGCCGCGGCCGCGCGACGCCGGCGGCGCAGCAGGCCGAGGCGGGCGACGCCCGCGGCGGCCAGCGGCAGGGTCGCGGGAATCGCAACCGCCGAGGCCAAGCCGTCCGACGCCGGGGTCCGCGGCGACCCGAGCGCGTCGACCAGCACCTGCTGGCGCCTGGCGACCGAGCCGTCGTCGTTCGGATCCAGTTGATGTCCATGGCGCCTTCAGCACGCCGGGGCCGTTGATCGCCTGCTCGCCCGCCCAGGTGGCGCCGACGGCGCCCCGGATCGCGCGCCACCCCACCGCGTCGGGGTCGTTCCCCCCGACATCCAGCCGGTCATGTTCGGCGTGATCGCGAGCCCGTCGCAGGCGCCGCCCACCGCCGTGTCGCGGACGGTGCAGCGCCCCGCCGCGATCGCCCAGCCCGCCGACCGTCGGCACGTCGCCGGTCGGCGCGGCGCCGAGGCTCTCGTCGATCTCTGCGTTCCGGGTCATGCAGCCGTCGCGCTCGCCGATCGGCGCCCCGCCGCCGCCGCCCAGCCCGAAATCACTCAGAGCCTCGACATCGTGCGTCGCGGAGATCGAGACGTCCCGGATCACGTCGAAGGCGGTCAGGTCGACGAGCCGCGCATCCGGCTGGGCGACGGCATAGCCGACGGTCGGCAGCTTGCTGGCGGCGGAACCGCCGGCGGCGTCGCAGTCGCCCACGACGAGCACGTCATGGTCGGCGGGAAGGCCCTGGGCCGGGGCGGCGGCAAGGGCCGCCAGGCCGCCCGGAAGGACGGCGGAGAGGGACCGCAGCCCGCGCGAAGCTCCTGGAAAACAAGGACGAGCCGTTCGCATTCACGATGGTCAACGACGCGTCGACCGTGCCGACGCCTTGCCCATGCGTCCGCGACCCCCTGAGTCTAACCCCCTGAGTCTGAAGACACGCCGCCGAATGACCGCCCCCGCGCCCGGCAGCCCCTGCGTCTCCCTCACGTCCCGCCGCCAGACGGCGCGCACGACGCAGGCCGCGTCCACCCAGGCTCGCGGACGTCCCGCCGGCCGGCGCAGCCCAGCCCCCGAAGGCGCCCGGCCCGCCGGGAACGGGGACGCAGGGCGGGGCGGTCGCGGCCGCGCAGCGGACGCGCCGGGGCGCCCGCGTCCCGGGCGCCCCGGCCGCCGTCCTGGCGAAACCCTCAGTGCAGGTGCAGGTCGCCCGGCGCGCCGCCGGAGCCGGAGCGGCGGCTGGCGCGGATCGCGTCCTCGGCCTCCTCCTCGGTCTCCGCCTCGGGGGCGGGGGCGCCGATGCCGACCACCGCCACGTCGGGCGAGACCTTGCGGGCCTTGCGCACGTCAGGCAGCGATTCCCAGCCGAAGGCATGCTCGCTCGGCCCCTCGCGGCGCAGCCGCTCGAGCCGCTCCAGCGCCTCCTGCGGCGAGGGCCAGAGGCCGGGCTCGACCGGCCACAGGGCGAGGAAGGCCTCGCCCGGCGCCTCGAACCACTCCCGCCGGCGGGCGTGGAAGCGGGCGTGCACCGTGCGGAAGGCGAAGTCGGCCAGGGCGTCCGGGCTCTCCCACACGCTCAGCGTCCAGGTCATCCGCAGGTCGCCGGGGAACAGCTCGGGCGCCTCGACCTCGCGCCACAGGAACCCCGGCGAGCGCTCGGCCAGCAGGTTCAGGCGGTCGATGTTGTCGACGAATCCCGCCATCCGCCGATCCTCGCGGGGCCAGCGCATGCGGGCGATGTTGAACTGAGCGATCGGGCCGGCCAGCGCGAGGGCCGGAGCGTCGGCATAGGGGGGCATGGCACATCTCCAGGTCGTCTTCGACTTTGCCCCGAATGGTTGGCCATGGCCAACAGGCCCGTTGGTCGCATATCAGGACCCGAGGGGCGGTCGCGCCGCCCCCCGGAGGTCGTTCGGTTGGTCCCCCCCCGGGGTCCGTTTTTTCCGGGACGCGCCCTGAGCGCGCCCCCGCGGCGCGCTCAGAGCGCGCCGGTCTCCTTCAGCGCCGCGATGCGCGCCGCATCGAGGCCGAGCACCTCCGAGAGCACCTCGTCGGTATGCTCGCCCAGCATGGGCGCCGCGCGCCGATAGGCGATCTTCGAATCCGAGAACTTGATCGGGTTCGCCACGTTCGGCACCGTGCCGGTGGGAGA
>CAXGVP010000662.1:0-2873 GCA_964013055.1 uncultured Albimonas sp. | reverse complement strand
CGGCACGCGATCGGGGATCTCGCGCGGGTGGATGTAAGCCGAGAAGAAGAGGGCCTGCTGCCGCCGGGATGGGCGGCGGCGCTTTCGGCTCATGGCGGCGTGGTCTTCGCAGCGACCTACTCCGACCACTTTTCCGACGCGGCCGGCACGAGCCCCACACCCATCAACGGACGAGTTCGGGTGCAGACCAGCGTCGGGGATTCGCTCAATGCCGTGTCCCCGTCTGACGCCACCCGCCCGACCCTGCTTGGCGATGGGACCTACCTCGGCTTCCAAGGGGAGGCCTGGCTGGACGTCGGCGCGGCGGGGGGCGTGCTGCCGTCGCTGGTCGCGCAGGTCGGCGAGTCCTGGACCGTCTCCTGCGTCGCCCTGATCGAGTCGCAGGGCACCCTCGTGGCCCGAGCCGCCAGCTCCGGCGTCGGCGGCCGGACCTTCCAGATCTACGGTTCGACGTCGCTCAACATCGTCGCGCGGGGCGCCAACAACCTGGTGCCGTCTGGATACTCAATGGGGCAGTGGTTTGCGATCACCGTTCGCTGCGCCAACGGCGCGGTCACGGCGACGCTGGACGGATCGACCTGGTTCGCCGTTTCCGTCGGCAGCGCGTCGCCCGAAAGCACGCCGATCCTGATGGCTGCCCGCGCCAACGGGGGCTACCCTCTCGACGGCGGTCTCGGCGCGGTGATCTTGCTGCGGGGCGCCGCCTCCGACGCCGAAGCCCTGGCGATGCATGTCGACCACGCTGCGTTGATCGCGAGCATGCCGTCATGATCGCAGTCCCCACGCTCGTCGGCGCCGTCGAGCACGACGCCCCGGAGACCCTGATCGGCACGCTCGCGCCCACGGGCGGCGTCGGGCCCTATGAGGTCGTCGCCATCTGGCCGGCCGTGGGCGACCTGCCGGAGGGCCACGTGCTGCCGCTCGCCGCCTGGCGGGGGCCGGCCGCATTGCCGGAGGGCGGCTGGCGCGCGCCGACCATTCTCGCCGGGGCTGGATGGCGAGGCCCCACCACACTGCCGGAGGCTGACTGGTCATGAGCGATTACGTCGAGGAGATCACCGAAGGCGACCAGCTGGTCCTGGTGCTGCCGCTGGCCAGCGATCCGACCGGAGGGTCCTTCGACGCCCGAGCCCAGCGGCTCGCGGCCGTCTCGGCGGCGTCGATCGCTGGGGTGGTCCAGATTGTGGACAGCGGGTCGATTCAGGCGCCCTGGGCGGCCGGCAGCCTGAGCGCCGGCGAGTGGCGGATCCAGATCGCCGGCGAGACCGACGATCACCCGTTCGAGACCCTCACCGACGTCATGATCAAGGTCAGCCCGAGACTCCCTGCTCCAGGCCCGTGAAAGCCCCCTTCGAGCCCTCCGAAAGTGCTGACACTTTTCTTGCGCGTCTCCGCCAACAATTTTTGCGCGCTACAGGAGGCTCCCCCGCCCGCCGATCCCTCCAAGACCTTCGCGAAGCCGCGGCCCTGCCAAGCCCGCCGGCAGGGCGCCTGCGGACCGTTTCAGACCCGCTCGAGGGCCTCGAATGCGCCGGTCGGCAGGGTCAGCTCGATGGCGTCGCCCTGCGCCACCTCGCCCGTCGCCAGCACCACGCCCATGATCCCCGCACGCCGGACCAGGCCGCCTCCCTCGCGACGCAGGACGTGGGCGAGGAGACCGGGGCGGAAGGCCTCGATCTGGGCGCAGGGGTTGCGCAGGCCGGTGACCTCGATGCGCGCGCCGCCCAGCGACAGCTCGGCGCCGCGCGGCAGGGCGTGCAGGTCCAGACCCTCGGTCAGCAAGTTCTCGCCCAGCTCCCCCGGCGCCACGGGGAAGCCGGCGGCGGCGTAGTCCGCCAGCAGTTCGACCGAGAGGAGATGCACCTGGCGCAGGTTGGGCTGGCTCGGGTCGACCCGCACCCGCGAGCGATGCCTGACCGTCGCGCCGCAATGGGCGTCGCCCTCGACCCCCTGCCCGGCCAGCAGGCGCAGGCGCTCGACGGGGGTCTTGGAAAAGCCGTGGCCGGCGGCGAGGGCGAGCCCCGCCGCGCGGCGCATCAGGCCTGCGCCTCGGCGGCGCCCAGCACCTGGGCCAGCATCGCGGCCGCGACCTCGCGGGGCGCGGTCAGGGCGGCGCGGTCCTCGCCGGGGCGGAACCGGGCGCGCAGGCCGGTGGGCATCGGCGGGGGCGCCAGATGCAGCACCGTCACCGGGAAGCGGGCCGTCTCGACCTCCCAGGCGGTGGTGATCGCGCGGGCGGCGGCCTTGGAGGCCGCATAGCTCCCGTGGAAGGCGCCCAGGTTGTGCGCATCGTCGAAGAACACCGCCCGGCCGCCCCCCGGCGCGAGACGCAGCAGCGGGTCGAGGCTGCGGATCAGGCGCTGGGTGGCGCGCGCGTTCACCGCCATCGCCTTGTCCCAGTCCTTGTCCGCCGCGTGTTCCGCCGGCGACAGGGGCGGGTCGTTGACGGCGGCGTGGATCCACAGGTCCAGCTTGCCCCAGCGGCCGTGGATCGCGGCGCCCAGACGCTCGATGGCCGGGTCGTCGCAGATGTCGAGCGGCACCAGCGTCGCCTGCGGCCCGCCGGCGGCGCGGATCGCGTCGTCGAGCTCCTCCAGCGCGCCCACGGTGCGGGCGATGGCGATGATCTCGGCCCCGCGGGCGCCGAGCGCCTCGGCGAAGGCGCGGCCAAGCCCGCGGCTGGCGCCGGTGACCAGCGCCGCCTGCCCTTTCAGGTCCTGCATGAAGCTTACTCCGCCGCCTTGAGCGAGATGCGCCCGCTCTCGATCATGTCCGAGGGCTGGATGGGATATTCGCCCGAGAAGCAGGCGTCGCAATACTGGGGCCTGGAGGGATCGCGCCCCTCGGCCTCGCCCACTGCGCGGTAGAGCCCG
>CAXGVP010000661.1:0-2877 GCA_964013055.1 uncultured Albimonas sp. | reverse complement strand
GGGTGCACGGCGGCGCGGTGCTCCCCTCGGGCGTGCGCAACATCGGCTACGAGCAGCGCCGCGCCCTCAACGGGGACGCCAAGGCCGCGATCGCCGCGCTCTGCGCCCGCGCGATCCCCGAGGACGCCTCGCTGTTCCTGTCCATCGGCACCTCGGCCGAGGCGGTGGCCCGCGCCCTGCTGGGACACCGCAACCTGCTGGTGGTGACCAACAACCTCAACGTGGCCAACATCCTCGCCGCCAACCCCACCTGCGAGATCGTGCTGACCGGCGGCTCGCTGAGGCGCAGCGACGGCGGGCTGACGGGGGAGATGACCCTGCAGGCGATCGAGCGCTTCAAGGTGGACTTCGCCGTCATCGGCTGCTCTGCGCTGGACGAGGACGGCGACATCCTCGACTACGACCCGCAGGAGGTCGGCGTCAGCCGGCGCATCGTGGGGCTGGCGCGGCGCACGGTACTGGTCGCCGACCACGGCAAGCTCAAGCGCAGCGCGCCGGTGCGCATCGCCTCGCTGCGGGACCTGGCGGGGGTGTTCACCGACCTGCCCTTCCCCGAGACGCTGGCCGACCTGTGTCGCGACTCCGCCACCGCGCTCGAGGTCGCCTGGCCCGACGGGCCCCCCACAGACGCCGACCCGGCCGCTTCCTGAACGAGCCGCGGTCCGATCCGGCCCGCAGGCCCGCTCTCTCGCCCCCGAGGATGCTGCGCCGCACCTCGAATTTGTCACGATGTCGACAGATGTTGCCGCGGCGCACATCGATTTCGCGATGATATCGCGGCCAGCGACGATAAACATTAACAACAAATTTCAATCTAATTCATGTAAAAAGACTATAGTCGCGGCACTCAACGCTCGACGTTTTTCCGAAAAGCCGCACGCTTGCGCCCCGGGGAAGGGGCCGGGTTCTTTCTTCGCGCCGGATTGCGCGGCGGAGGACGGCATCGGCACGGCGTCGGGCGCGTCAGCCACCTCGCACCCTTGGGGGAGGAAGCCATGACCTGCCGTTCGCTCGAATTCACCATACCCGGACCCGTCGAGACCCTCGTGCTGGTCGAGGAAGTCGTCGCCGGCGACGGCTCGATCGACCTGAAGTTCACCGTCACGGTGGACGAGAGCGGCGGGGTCCAGGCGGACCTGCGCGGCCTGTTCTGGGACGTCTCCGACGAGTCCGTGCTGCCCGGCATGACCGTCGTGGGCGCCGAGAGCCCCGACGTGACCGACTCGCAGTTCGAGGCGGACGCGGTGACCGACCTGGGCAATGGCGCGAACATGAAGGGCGCGATCACCAAGGGGGGGAACAGCTTCGACGCGGGCGTCGAGATCGGGACCCAGGGCATCGGCGACGACGACATCGACACGACCAGCTTCACCCTCTCGGGCGCCGACGGGGTGGACCTGTCGCTCGACGACATCGGGGGGATGCGCTTCGGCGTGCGCCTGACCTCGGTCGGCGAGGAGGGCGCGCGCGACGGCTCGCTCAAGCTTGCGGGCGAGGCGCCCCACGCCCCCGACGCGGTCGACGACGCCTATGCGCACGAGGAGGACACGATCCTCACCGGCAACGTGCTCGACAACGACGGCGACCTCGACGGCGACCCGCTGACGGTGACCGAGGTGAACGGCGAGGCGGCCGACGTCGGCTCCGAGATCGCCATCGCCGGCGGCTGGCTGACGCTGAACGCCGACGGCAGCTTCTCGTTCACGCCCGAGACCGGCTTCGTGGGCGAGGCGAGCTTCGAATACGCCGTCTCCGACGGCGACGGCGGGACCGACTGCGCCGAGGCCACGATCCAGGTGACCGAGGTCGCGGGCATCGTGGCGAGCCTGGGCGACGGGCTGGCGATCTCTCCGGCCTCGCTGACGCTGGACGACGACGACGGGGGCGTCTCGAACGTGGTGCGCGGCCCGAACGGCACGGTGACCTTCACGCTGAACGTGGCGGTGCCCGACCTGCCGGAGAAGGCCGACATCGTGCTGGCGCAGGACCTGTCGGGTTCGTTCGGCGACGACATCAGCGTGCTGCAGGCCGGGAACTTCGTGGCCGACCTGCTGGCCGACCTGACCACCGCCGGGGCCGAGGACGTGGGCTTCGGCATCGCCAGCTTCGTCGACTACCCGATCAGCCCGTTCGGCAACAGCGGCGACTACCCCTACCAGACGGACCAGGCGGTCACGACCAACGCGGCCACGGCCGACGCGGTGCTGGATTCGCTGAGCGCCTCCGGCGGCAACGACGGCCCCGAGGCGCAGCTGGTCGCCCTCCAGCAGGTCGCCGCGCGCGCGGCCGGCGAGGTCGACTACCGCGCCGAGGCCCAGCGCTTCGTGGTGCTGTCGACCGACGCGCCGTTCCACCAGGCCGGCGACTACGCCGCCGGCGGGCCGAACGACAACGACGCGATCCTCACCGACGGCTCGGGCGCCGGCGGGCTCGAGGATTATCCTGGCGTCGCGCAGGTGGCCGCGCTGCTGGCGGCGGCGGACATCACGCCGATCTTCACGGTGACCGGCGGCATGGTGGCGACCTACCAGGGCCTGCTGAACGCGATGAACGCGTTGCAGCCGGGCTTGGGCGGCTCGGTGCAGACGCTGGCCTCCGACAGCTCCAACCTCGCGGCCGCGATCGTCGCGGGGCTGGCGGAGTCGACCACCGACGTCGACATCTCGGTGACCTCGGACGACTACGGCTTCGTGCAGAGCGTGACGCCCACGGGCTACACGAACGTGGCGGGGCCGGCGACGGTCTCCTTCGACGTGGAGCTTTCGGCGCCGGGCAGCTACGGCGACGACCAGATCACGCTCACCGTGCCGGGCTTCGGGCAGGTGACGCTGGACCTGAGCTTCGGGGTCGAGGCGCTGTCGGGCGCCGTCGGGCGCG
>CAXGVP010000660.1:0-2886 GCA_964013055.1 uncultured Albimonas sp. | reverse complement strand
CCGACCTCGGCCCCGCGCCAGCCGTAGATCGACTGGTCGTCGTCGCCCACGCAGCAGATGTTCTTCGCGCCCCCCGCCAGCAGCCGCAGCCACAGGTACTGGGAGACGTTGGTGTCCTGGTACTCGTCCACCAGGATGTAGCGGAAGCGCCGGCGCCACCCCTCCAGCACGTCCTCGTGCTTCTGGAAGATGGTGATCATGTGCATCAGCAGGTCGCCGAAATCGCAGGCGTTCAGCGTGCGCAGGCGCGACTGGTAGATGGCGTAGACCTCGCCGCCGCGGCGGTTGAAGGCGGCGTGCTCGGCGGCGGGCAGCTGCTCGGGCCGCCAGCCGCGGTTCTTCCAGCCGTCGATCAGGCTGGCCATCAGCCGCGGCGGCCAGCGCTTCTCGTCGATGCCCTCGGCCTGGATGATCTGCTTGAGCAGGCGCAGCTGGTCGTCGGTGTCGAGAATCGTGAAGTTCGACTTCAGCTCCACCAGTTCCGCATGCCGGCGCAGCATCTTGGCGCAGAGCGCGTGGAAGGTGCCCAGCCACGGCATCCCGTCGGCGGGCTGGTTGAGCAGGCTCGCCACGCGGTGCTTCATCTCCCGCGCGGCCTTGTTGGTGAAGGTGACCGCCAGGATCTCCCACGGCCGCGCTCGGCCCAGCGAGAGGATGTGCGCGATCCGCGCGGTCAGCGCGCGGGTCTTGCCGGTGCCGGCGCCGGCCAGCACCAGCACGGGGCCGTCCAGCGTCTCCACCGCCTCGCGCTGCGGGGGGTTCAGACCGTCGAGATAGGGGGTCGGGCGCGCCGCCATGGCGCGCGCGGACAGGCTCAGCGAGGCCGCGGTCTCGAACGATTCGAACTCGTCGTCGAACCCGGACCCGTCATACTCGCCGCCGAAATGTTCACCGCCGCTCATGGCAGGGAGACTAGCGCGAAGCGGCGCCGGGCGAAAGAGGGTGTTCGCGTTGCGTTCCGCACCGTGGCGGCCCGTCGCGCCCCGCAGGCGCGGCCGCCGCCCGGCTCTCGGGAGGGAGCCATACCCCACGCGCTCCCTCCCGCCGGTCCGCGCGCCCTCTCCCCGGAGGACGGCGTCCCGGAGCGGGACGGCCCCAGACCGCCCCGCATCCCGATGCCCTCAGCCGGCCCGACGTCGCCGCGCGCCGCGGGCGGCCCCCAGCGCCGCCAGCAGCCCCGCTCCGCCGGCCAGCATCGGCAGCGCCGCGGGAAGCGGCACCGGCGAGGCGTCGGCCCCGCCCGGCAGGTCCGGCTCCGCCACGCCGCCGGACCACCCCGATCCGGCGGCCTGCGCGACCTTCAGCACCACCCGCTGCCGCTTGCCGAGGCGGTAGACCGTGCGCCCCTCCTCCATCCCCAGGCTGGAGAGCGTCGCGTGGTCGAGCACCATGCCCCCGCTCAGCGTCTCGCCCGCATAGCCCTCGTCGAGGAACAGGCGCTTGCGGGTCAGGCCGAATTCGTCGCCGAAAGCCTGGTCGGGCGCCATCCGCCCGGCCGTGCCGAAGGCGTCGCCGCGGGTCTTCCACTTCGCCGAGGTCAGCCGTCCGTCGAGGCTCGCCAGCTTGCCGCGCCTGGCGTTCAGCAGCGTCGCGTCGCGCACCCTGGAGCGGGTGCGGATCCCCTCCAGGTCCAGCGCGCCGGACCACTCGATGCGCACGCCGTCCTCGAATTCCTGAGCCAGGACGAGGATGCGGGCGGCCGAGGCGGGCTGCGGCGCGGCGACGGCCCCGACGGCCAGCAGGACCAGCGCCAGACCGGCGGAGGCCTTGCGGGCGCGGGTGGACAGGGTCGACAGGGCGGTCCCCAGGGCGAGGGTCGGTTTCATGCGGATCTCCCGTTCGGCGCCCGGCGCCGTCCTGTCGCGCCGAGCTGTCCCCATGACCTCGTCGGCGCTTGGATCTGGAGATGTCGCCCGGGCCATGGCGGTCGATCCCGCCTCGCGGCAGCCGTGCGCAGACTGCGGCGCGCCTGTGGACCACGGGCCGCAAGTCCCTGAGAACGCGAAGACATGCGGCGCTGCACGCCGCATTCGCCCGCAAATGACCCCGCCCCGGCCCCGGCTCTGCCGCGCCCGTGAACGGGAACCGACTAGGCGTGCGGCGCAAGGGCGCCTAGATTGGGGCGGAGCGAAGGAGGAGACCGCCCCGATGTTCTTTTCGCGCAGAACGCCCGAACTGCCGACGGCCGCCACCGCGCTGCCCGGCCGCCCCGACCCGATCCCCACCGCCGAGCTTCACCACGTCAACGGCGCCCCCCTCAAGCCGCCGTTCCCCGAGGGCCACCGCACGGCGATCTTCGCCGCCGGCTGCTTCTGGGGGGTGGAGCGCAAGTTCTGGTCCCTGCCCGGCGTATGGACCACGGCCGTGGGCTACATCGCCGGCGTGACCCCCAACCCCAGCTACCGCGAGGTCTGCACCGGCCGCACCGGCCATACCGAGGCGGTGCTGGTGGTCTACGACCCCGCCACGATCTCCTACGACGACCTGCTGCGCACCTTCTGGGAGGGTCACGACCCCACCCAGGGCATGCGCCAGGGCAACGACGTGGGCACGCAGTACCGCTCCGGCGTCTACACCGCCTCGGCCGAGGAGACGGCCGCCGCCGAGGCCAGCCGCGACGCCTACCAGGCCCGCCTCGACGCCGCCGGCTACGGCAGGATCACGACCGAGATCCAGCCCGCCCCGGAATTCTACTACGCCGAGGACTACCACCAGCAGTACCTGTCGAAGAACCCGGCCGGCTACTGCGGCGTCGGCGGCACCGGCGTCAGCTGCCCCATCGGCGTCGGCGCCTGAGGCTCGCCCCGGGCCGACAGCGTCCCGCGCCCGCATCCGCGGGCGCGCGTCCGCTCCCCCGGCCCGCCGCCTCGCCCCCCCTCGGAGGCG
>CAXGVP010000659.1:0-2887 GCA_964013055.1 uncultured Albimonas sp. | reverse complement strand
CGCGAGGTCGTCGGCCTCGACGATGGCGCCGACGGACTGGGCGGTGCGGAAATCCTCGAACTGGGCGGCGATCCCGGCGATGCGGGCGTCGAAGATCGTCCAGGCGGTCCCCTCGGCCTGCGTCAGCACCCGCGCGGCCTGTTCGGAGTAGCCGGTCGCCTCGTTCGAGAACCGCTCGCCCGCCAGATTCACCTGGAACCCGCCCTCCATCACCGTGGCCCAGGTGATCAGGATGCCCGCCGGATGCGCCACCGAGCCGTGGCCCTGGTGTCCGCCCAGGTGGCGGGTGGCGGCGCCGAGCGCCTCGCCCCACAGGATCGCCTCGCCCTGGTTGCCGGGATGACCGAAATAGAGCGCATCGCGCAGCGAGGGAATGTGCTCGGCCACCAGCGCCTTGTTCCCCCCGTAGCCGTTGCAGGCGAGGATCAGGGCGCGGCAGCCGACGTCCTCGGCGCTGCCGTCGGGGCGGGCGAAGCGCACGCCGCGGATCGCGTCGCCCGCGACGTAGAGGGTCGTCACCTGCGCCTCGGTCAGGATGTCCACGCCCGCGGCCTCCGCGGCGCGGGAGAGGCGGTCGACCAGCTCCTCGCCGGAGCGGGACGGCAGGCCGTGCATCCGCAGGGCCGAGTGGCCGGGGTAGCGGAAGTTGTCGACCAGCGAGAAATCCAGCCCGTGGGCGTCGGCGAGCCATTCCAGCGCCGGCCCCACCTCCCGCGCCATCAGCGCGGCGAGGGCGGGGTCCGGCTCGTCATGGGCTTTCTTCAGGATATCGGCGACGAAGGCTTCGGGCGCGTCCGTGACCCCCGCCGCCGCCTGCCAGCGCGTTCCCGGCGCGGGGATCAGCCCGGCCGAAAGCGCGGTCGAGCCGCGCGGCGCCGCGTCCCGCTCCAGCACCAGGACCTCGATCCCCTCCGCGCGCAGGGCCAGCGCCGCGGTCAGGCCGGCGGCGCCGGCGCCGACGATCAGGGCCGGGACCTCGACCTCGAAGGACACGGGCGCGGGGAGGATGTCGGGCATCACAGGGCCTCGATCTCGGCGGTCATCTCGGCGATCGAGGCGACCCGGCCGACCGGGCGCAGGGCCTGCACCGCCTCGTCATGGGTCCTGGGGGAGAAGGCGGCGCAGCCGTCCTCGAGCAGGATCGCGTCGAACTCGCGCACGTGGGCGGCGCGGAAGGTGGTCGCGACGCCGCCGTTGGTGACGATGCCGGCGACCAGCAGATGCTCGATGCCCAGCTTGCGCAACGTCCACTCCATCCGGGTCTGGTAGAAGGCGGAATAGGCGATCTTCTCCACCGTCACGTCCGCCGGCCCCAGCTCGTCGACCAGCTGGTTGCCCCAGGAGCCGGGGGCGAAGTCCCCCGCGCGCAGGAACGGGCGGATCTTCTTGAGGTGGGGGGCGATCATCGGCTCGCCCCGCACCGGCACCAGGGTGAACTGGGTCGAGACGAACCAGCCCCCCTTCGCCTTCAGCCGCTCCACCAGCGGTTTCAGCCGCGCGGGCAGCGCCGCGATCTCGGGCGCGCTCTGGCCGGCGCGGCCGTAGGCGCCCTCGGGATGCAGGAAGTCGTTCTGCAGGTCGACGGTCAGCAGGGCGGTCTTCGACAGGTCCATCACTTGCGCTCCACGATGACGTTGCCGAAGCGGTCGATGCGCGCCGAAAGGTCGGGATCGACCACCACCGTGGCGTCCGGCTGCTCGAGGATCGCGGGCCCCGGCACCACAGCCTCCACCGGCAGGTCGAGCCGCGCGTAGATCGCCGCCTCGTGCCACTCGCCAGCGAACCAGACCTTTCGGGCGCCGGTCTTCGCCTCCTCGACCGTCTTGTCCCCGGTGGGCGCCAGGGCCGCGAGGTCGAAGCCCGGCCGCACGCCGATGGCCGAGGTGCGCAGGTTGACGATGCGCATCGGCACCCCCGGCAGCAGGCGCGAGAAGCTGGCCTGGTAGGCCGCCTCGAAGGCCTTGGCGATCATCTCCTCCGACAGTCCCTCGGCCGTCTCGCCCAGCGAGGCCGGCAGGCGCACCGCCAGCGTGTGGGTCTGGCCGACGTAGTGCATGTCGAGCTCGAACACCGTGTCGATCCGCTCGACCGAGAGACGCGCCGCCTCGACCACGGCGCGGGCGGAGGCCGCCTCCTCCGCCATGCGGGCCGCCAGCGCCGGCGCGTCGATCCCCTGCAGCCCGAGGTTCACCGTCTGCACCTGGTCGTGGCGGATGTCCGCGATCACGCAGCCGAGCGCCGAGGTCACGCCCGGATAGCGCGGCACCAGCGCCGCCTTCAGCCCCACGTCCTTGATCAGCGCGCCCGCATGCAGCGCGCCGCCGCCGCCGAAGGGCACCGCGGCGAAGCGGGAGGGGTCGTGCCCCCGCTCGATGGACATCAGCCGGATCGCGCCGGCCATCTTGCCGTCGGCCACCCGCACGATGGCCTCGGCCGCCTCCATGACGCCCAGCCCCAAGGGGCCCGCGACATGGGTCTCGATGGCGGCCTTCGCGGCCTCGACGTCGAGCCGGTCGAGCTTGCCGCCGATGGGCCGCTCGGCGTTGATCCGCCCCAGCACCACGTTGGCGTCGGTCAGGGTCGGGCGCTCGCCCCCCTGCCCGTAGCAAACCGGACCGGGGCGGGAGCCGGCGGACTCAGGCCCCACCTGCAGCAGCCCGCCCGCGTCCACATGGGCGATGGAGCCGCCGCCGGCGCCGATGGTGGTGATCTCGATCATCGGGGTGCGGATCACCAGGCCGAAATCCACCGTGGTCTGCGCCGCCAGCGCCGTCTTGCCGCCCGTTATCAGCGACACGTCGAAGGAGGTGCCGCCCAGGTCGCCGGTGATCACATCCGGGAAGCCCGCCGCCTCGGCGATGGCCGCCGCCGCGATCACGCCCGCCGC
>CAXGVP010000658.1:0-2889 GCA_964013055.1 uncultured Albimonas sp. | reverse complement strand
CCCGCCCCCCGCGCTCGGCGCGCTTGAGGCCGAAGGCGATGTTCTCCCCCACCTTCAGGTGCGGGAACAGCGCGAAGTCCTGGAACACGAGGCCCACGTTGCGCGCCTCGGGCGGGCGGTGGCGGCGGAGGTCCGAGACGGTCTCGCCGTCGATCGCGACCGCGCCCGCGTCCTGGCGCTCGACGCCCGCGGCGATGCGCAGGGTGGTGGACTTGCCGCAGCCGGAGGGGCCCAGCAGGCACACGATCTCGCCCGGCGCCACCTCGATCGAGACGTCGTCCACCACCGCCCTGCCCTCGTAGACCTGGCGCAGACCCTCGAGGGCCAGGCGGGGGACGGTGTCGGACAGGGGAAGGCTCCTCGGCGGGCTCGGGCGCGGCGCTACCCGAGCGTTTTGCTCGGGCTCGGCGGATAGCAACCGCGCCGGCCGGAAGCAAGCGCCGAGCCGGGAAACGGGGCGATCACAGCCGGCGGATCATCGCCACCCGGTCGATCGTCGGCAGGCCGCGGGCGGCCATGCCCTCGGTCTCGTGCCGGCAGGGCGCGGTCCACGCGGCGCGGGGCAGCTCCTCGAAGCCCAGCCGCCGGTAGAGCGGCGCGTTCCAGGCCACGTTGCGGAAGGTGGTCAGGGTCAGCGCCGCGAGCCCCCGCTCGGCGACCCGCTGCATCGCCCGCCCGACCAGCGCCCGGGCGAGGCCGCGGCGCTGGAAGCGGGGGGCGACGTCGAGCTCGGCCAGGTGCAGCGTGCCGCTGGCGGGATCGGGGAGCAGGATCGCGAAGCCCGCGACGACGCCGTGGATCTCGGCGATCTCGAGGCGGCGAAGGCTCGCCGCCTCGGCATGTTCGGCGGGGGGAGGCGGGGGACGGTCGGCCACCCAGGGCTGGGGGCTGTCGGCGAACTGCAGGGCGCACTCCGCCTCGATCCGCGCGCAGGCGACCGCGTCCTCGACCTCGCCCCGGCGCAGCCGGGGCGGGAGATCTCCCAACCCGCTCATGGGCTTACATCGTGGTGTTGCCGATCCCGCCGTCGAGCAGGACGTTCTGGCCGATCATGAACCCCACGTGCTGCGAGCACATGAAGGCGCAGGTGGCGCCGAATTCCGCGGGCGTGCCGATGCGCCTGGTGGGGACGGCGTTGGCGCGCTCGGCCATGGCCTGCTCCATGGTGATGCCGCGCTTCTCGACCTCGGCGGCGTTGAGCGACTTGATGCGGTCGGTGTCATGGGCGCCGGGCAGCAGGTTGTTCATCACCACCCCGTGCTGGGCGACCTGGCGCGAGGTGCCGGCGACGTAGCCGGTCAGGCCGGCGCGCGCGGCGTTGGACAGGCCCAGCACCGGGATCGGCGACTTCACCGACTGCGAGGTGATGTTGACGATGCGGCCCCATTTCTTCTCGATCATGCCGGGCAGCACCGCCTTGATCAGGGCGATGGGGGTCAGCATGTTGGAATTCAACGCCTTCAGCCAGTCGTCCTTCTCCCAGTCCGACCACAGGCCCGGGGGCGGGCCGCCGGCGTTGTTGACCAGGATGTCGACCACCCCGCCGCCCATCTCGCGCGCAGCCGCCAGCACCGCGGCCTGGCCCTCGTCCGAGGTGATGTCGCCGGCCACCGTCGCCACCTGCACCTGGTGGGCCGAGCGGATCTCGGTCGCCGTCGCCTCCAGCGCCTCGGCGCCGCGGGCGTTCAGGACCAGGTTCACCCCGGCCTCGGCCAGCGCCTGGGCGCAGCCTTTGCCCAGGCCTTTCGAGCTGGCGCAGACGATGGCGGTCTTGCCGCGGATGCCGAGGTCCATCGGAAGTCTCCCGTTGTTCGAGTGGGGCGCAGCGCGGGGGCGCGCCCGGGGTTCGGTTGGGGCGATGCGCGCCCGCGACTGGCGCCGGCGGCGCGGGACCCGGTCCTGCGCCTGCGCGACGGGCGAACACTAGGCGGGCGGCCGGAGCGGGACAAGGCGGCGCAGGCCGGCGGCGCGCGGCGGTCTTCATCGCTCCGATCCGGTGCATATATGCAAGGCGCTGAACACGAAGAGGGAGCGTCGCCATGCCCAACATCCTGGTCGCCACCGATCTGTCCCTGCGCTCGGAACGCGCGGTGCGCCGCGCCTTCGCGCTGGCCCGGGCGCAGGGCGCGGCGCTGCATCTGCTGAGCGTGGTCGACGACGAGCAGCCCGAGGCGATCGCCGGCCGCCGGCGCGCCGAGACCCGCGAGGAGCTGGAGCGCTTCTGCGCCGCCCTGCCCGACGCCGGCTCGGTCGACTGGACGCTGCATGTGGAGCTTGGCGACGCGGTCCCCGAGATCCTGGCGGCGGCCGAGCGGCTGGACGCCGAGCTGATCGTCACCGGCATTCCCCGCGCCCGCCCGCTGCTGGACCTGTTCGGCGGCCCGACGGTCGAGCGTCTGGCAGCCCGGAGCCTGCGCCCGGTGCTGCTGGTCTCGACCGCGGCCGAGACGCCCTATGGCTCGGTGCTGGCGGGCCTGGACCTGTCGCCCGCGGCGGCGGCGGCGGTGCGACGCGCGCGGCAGGTGGCGCCCGAGGCGAAGCTGGTCGGCTTCCACGCGGTGCACGTGCCCTATGCCGGCCTGACCTCGGGCGGCGAGCGCAATGCGCTGGGCGCGCCGTTCCTGGAGCTGGCGCGCGCCGACCTCGACGGCTGGGTGGCCGCCAACCGGCTGGGGGAGGTCCTGGACGCGGCGCGGCTGGAGGAGGGCGGCGTGACGGTTGTCTTCGCGCAGATGGTGGCCGAGCTGCGCCCGCAGCTGGTGGCGATCGGCGCGCACGGCCGCGGCGCGCTCAACCCCACGCTGCTGGGCCGCTTCGCCGCCGAGCTGCTGCGCGACCCGCCCTGCGACCTCCTGCTGGTGCGCCGCTGAGGCGCACCGACCCGGCGTC
>CAXGVP010000657.1:0-2892 GCA_964013055.1 uncultured Albimonas sp. | reverse complement strand
GTGCGAGCGGCCCCCTGAGCCCCGGCCGTGCGAGCGGCCCCCTGAGCCCCGGCCGCGCGAGCGGCCCCCTGAGCCTCGGCCGCGTCGGCGGCCCCGTCCATCGCCGCCGCGTGGGCGGTTCCGTCCACACCCGGCCGCGCGCGGCCACCCAAGCCCCCGGCCGCACGCGGCCACCCAAGCCCCGGCCGTGCACGCGGCCCCGCAAGCTCCGGCCGTGCACGCGGCCACCTCCCGCCGCGGCCCGCCGCGCTCGCCCGACCTGAAGTTCTCGCGCAAGGCCCGCATGCCCGTGTTCAAGCCCGATCCCGTCCAGGAGGACGCCGCCCCCTCCGCGGCGCCCTCTTCCCTCGTGCTGGCAGGGCGCTGGGCGGCGATGGCCGCCCTGTCGGCGCTGCTGGCGGGGGGGCTGGATCTCGCGGGGCTGCCGGCGGCGCTGCTGCTGGGGCCGATGATCGCGGCCGCGGCGATGGCGCTGGGCGGCCGCTCCGCGCCGCTGCCAAGGGCCGCGCATTTCGCGGCGCTGGGCGTGATCGGCTGCATGGTCGGCGAGGCGACCCCGCCGACCGTGCTGAGCGACATCCTAGACCACTGGGGCGTGTTCCTCGCCGGCGTGTGCTCGGTGGTGGGGCTGGCGGGGGGGCTGGGCTGGCTGCTGGCGCGCGCGCAGGTGCTGCCGGGGACCACCGCCGTCTGGGGCGCCTGGCCGGGCGCCGCCTCGGCGATGGTGATCCTGTCGGACGCCCATGGCGCCGACATGCGCCTCGTCGCGGTGATGCAATACCTGCGGGTCGGCCTGGTGGCCGCCAGCGCCGCGCTGATCGCCCGCTTCTGGGTGGGCGTGCCAGAGGACGCCGAGGTCGCCTCGGTCGTGTGGTTCCCGCCGCTGGACCTGACCGGCCTGGGGGTCACCGCGGCGGTGGTGGCGGCGAGCCTCGCCATCGGGCGGATCGTGCGCATGCCCTCGGCGCTGTTCCTCGCGCCGATGGCGATCGCGATCGCGCTGAACGCCTCGGACCTGCCGACGCCGGCGCTGCCGCACTGGCTGCTGGCGGGCGCCTACGCGGTGGCGGGCTGGGGGATCGGGCTGCGCTTCACCCGGCCGATCCTGGCCCATGCCGCGCGCGCGCTGCCGCAGCTGTTCATCGGCATCGTGGCGCTGATCGCGCTGTGCTTCGGCCTGGGCGTCGTGCTCGCCGCGGTCACCGGCGAGGACCTGCTGACGGCGGTGCTGGCGACCAGCCCGGGGGGGATGGACTCGGTCGCGATCATCGCCGCGTCCTCGGACGTGGACATGCCCTTCGTGATGGCCATGCAGACCGCGCGCTTCCTGACGGTGCTGTTCGTGGGGCCGTGGCTGGCGAGGCTGATCGCCTCCTGGGTGCCCCGGGCCTGACGCGCGCCCAGGGCGCCCGGGGCCTGGAACCCGCCTAGGGTTTCATCACGCCGGCCAGCGCCGAGCGGGGCAGGACCACGTGGCAGCCCTGCTCCTGGTTGACCATCTGCGTCACCCGCACGTCGGCGGCGAGGCTGCACAGCATGTAGGCCTCGGTCCGGGTCAGGGTGGTCAGCCGCTCGATCCAGTCGAGCATCCGGCGCAGGGCGGCGCGGGCGGCCTGGTCGAGCGACCAGTGCGTGCCGAAGGCGATCAGCTCGTCGGCGGTCTCGGCATGGGGGAAGTCGAAGGGCAGGTCGCGGCGCAGGTGGATCTCGAACTCGCCCTGCAGCGCGGTCTCGATGGCGGTGACGCAGACCTCGCCGTCGCCCTGCCGGCCGTGGCCGTCGCCGACCGAGAACAGGCCCCCCTCGGCCAGCACCGGCAGGAACAGGGTGGCGCCGGCGCGCAGCTCCTTGCAGTCGATGTTGCCGCCGTGGGCGCGGGGCTGGATGGTCGAGATCGCCCCCCAGGCCGGCGGCGGCGCCACGCCCATCACGCCGAAGAACAGGTCGAGCGGCAGCTGGGTGCCCCACGGCAAGGTCGCCGTGCCGGCGTCCGCGTCGAGGCGCGAGAAGATGAAGCCGGGCTCGGTCTCGTTGGCCAGCGCGCCGACCAGCGGGCGCACCAGCGTGTAGCCCCAGTCCTGGCGCAGGCCGATGCGGCGGATGCGGATCTCGAGCACGTCGCCGGCCTGGGCGCCGCGCACGGCCACGGGGCCGGTCAGGATGTGGGGGCCGATGGGGTTGCGGGGGGCGCGCTCATGGATCTCGTGCAGCTCGGGGGGGATGTGGAAGCCCTCGCCGGGCAGCGAGCCCGGCACGCCCGAGACCGAGTCGATGGTCACCACGTCGCCGCTGTCGATGGTCAGCGCCGGGGTCATGCCGGCCTGGAACCAGCCCCAATGGGCCGTCTCGGCGCTCGCCTTCAGGTGATGGTCCGTCATCTCGCCGCCTCCGCTGCTGGTTCGGATCATTGAGCGGAGGGGATGGGGGCGGCGCAAGGGGGCGGCGGCGCCCGCGACGATCCGCGAGGCGCCGCTCCGGCGGGGCGACGCGGTGCGGGGCGCGGGCGACCGGGAGGCGACCGGCCCGGCGTCGAGCGGCGGAGAGCCCGCCGGAGGCGTGCTGCGGACCCGTCTCCGGGTCTGGGTGGGCGGGGCGCGCCGGAAGTCGCCGGACCGGCGGCCGCGCGACCGGTCTGTCGGCGCGCGTTGGAGAGAGCGCGCGGAGGCGTGCTGCAGACCCGTTGACCGGGCTGGGTGGGGGCGCCGCGTGGCCGGCCTGCCGGCGAGCGATGGCGAGCCCGCCGGTGAGCGAAGCGCGTTCGTCCGTAGGGCGGCACGAACCCCGATCGAGGTCCTGTCGGCGCCTGGCGCGCGCCGGCCGCCGCCGACCCCGGACCTGCGCGTGCGGCGGGCGTCGGCGGAGGCCCCGGATCAGGTCCGGGGCGCCCGTGGG
>CAXGVP010000656.1:0-2893 GCA_964013055.1 uncultured Albimonas sp. | reverse complement strand
AGCCCCCCGGGGGCGGGCGCGCCGGCCAGCGCGATCGCCAGCGCGCCTGCGCCGTCCAGCCCCGCGAGCGTCCCGCGCAGGGCGGTCGTGTCCCTCATCTCGAAACCCTCTCCCTCGCCCCGGTCACGCCGAACGGCCGCGCCGACCGAGGCTCGCCGACTCAGCGGACCCGACGCGCCGCCGCAGGCGGGGAGACTCGGGTCCCGTCCTGTTTACCATGGGTTGCGCCGCGCACATCCCTGTTTCGGAACGACTTCCCCCCGGGCGCCGGCCCGGGCGCCACGCCGCCCGCGAAACCGCCGCGCCGCCTTGATAATCGCGCAGACCCGACTAGCCGGCCTGCTGACGCTTGGATAAGGTCCGCGACATGGATGGCGGAGCAGGCGCCCCGGCGGAGACCCGCGGACGTCCAGCTCCGGGAGGGGGAGTTTCAAGACCGCCATGCGCATCGCCCGCGATCACCGACCCGCCCGCGCCCGCGGCGCGCGACCCGCCCGCGCCCGCGGGGCGCAACCCGCACGCGCCCGCGGCGCGCTCCTGCGCGCGCTGTGGGCGCCGCTGCTGGCGGCGATGCTCGCGCTCGCGCCCCTCGGCCTCGCCGCGCAGGAGGCCGCGGCCCCCGCCCTGCCCGACCCGCTGACCCCCGAGGCGGCCCGCGCCCTGGTCGCCGAGCTGTCGGACCAGGAGGTCCGCGGCCTGCTGCTCGAGCGGCTCGACGCGGTGGCGCAGGCCGAGGCGGCCGAGGCCGCCGCCCCCACGCCCGGCATCGCCGACGCGGCCGCGGCGGTGGGCGGGCACCTGATCGACCAGGTCTTCAACCTCGGCGCCCGCTGGCGGGGGCTGGTCGACACGCTGGCGATCTTCGGGGCCGAGGGCGGCTTCGGCGGCGCGATGCTGCTGATCGTGCTGATGGTCCTGGCCGGCGCCGTGGGCTTCGCGCTGACCTTCGCCGTGCGCCGCGCCGTGGCCGCCGCCTGGAAGGAGCCCGAGCTCTACGTCGCCGTCGAGACCCCGCCCGAGCCCGCCCCGGCGCCGGCGCCCCCCGCCGCCCCTGAAGCGGCCGCCCCCGAGGCGGTCGTCGCGGGGGCGACCGTCGCCTCGTCCGCGCCGGAGGCGCCCCTCGCCTCGCCCGCGCCCGAGGCGCCCGCGTCCCCGCCGCCGGAGGCGACCGTTTCCCCGCAGCCGCCGCGCTACGCGCTTTCGCCCGGCCGTCGCCTGCACGCGGCCCTGCGCCGCTTCGCGATCGCGCTGGCGGGCATCGTGGGCTTCGCGGTCGGCGCGGGCCTGGTGCTGGCCCTGATCTTTCCCGCGGTCTTCGAGACCGAGGTCCCCCGCCAGCTCGCCTGGCTGATCCTGGCCGCGGTCGGCATCAACGTGCCGCTGTTCGTGGCGGCGCTGACGCTGTGCCTGTCGCCCGACCGGCCTGAGCTGCGCCTGCTGTCGGCCACGGACGCCGAGGCGACCTCCGCCTGGCGGGGCTATGTCGGGCTCGCCATCCTGCTGGCGGTGCTGACCCGGCTGGCCAGCCTGATGCGGATGGCGGGCGAGGATCCGGCCGACGGCTGGTTCTTCTGGCTGGGCCTGGTCTTCGTGGTCGCCGCGGCCGTGTTCACCTGGCGCAAGCGCGAGGCGCTGTCGGGCATGATGACCGCCCCGGGCGAGCCGGCGGCGCCGGGCTCGTGGCCGCATGTCTGGCCGCGGCTGGCGGTGGCGCTGATCGTGGCGCAATGGGTGATCGCCGAGCTGGTGCTGGCGCTGGGCAGCGGCCAGTCGATGGGCGGGCAGGCGCGCCTGGGCGTGATCATCGTGCTCTGCGTCCCCGCCATCGACAGCCTGATCCGCGCGCTCTCGATGCGGCTGGCGCCGGGGACCACCGGCTCGGGCCAGGCGGCGCAGGCGGCGGGCGGGCGCGTGGCGCGCGCCTACCTGCGCATGGGCCGGGTCTTCGTCTACGTCGGGCTGGTGCTGCTGCTGGCCAAGGCCTGGGGCCTGTCGCTGTTCGGCCTCGCGGCCGGCGGCGTCGGCGCGCCGGTGGCGGCCGGGGTGATGCGCTTCCTGACCATCGCGGCGGTCGGCTACATCATCTTCGAGCTGATCAACATCCAGTTCCTCACCCGCCTCAGCCGCGAGGCGACCGGCGACGCGGCCGAGCCGGGCGACGTCGACACCGAGGGCGGCGGCGCCTCCGCCTCGCGGCTGGCGACCGTGCTGCCGCTGATGCGCTGGGCGGCGCTGGCCTTCGTGGCGGTGTTCACGGTGATGCTGGCGCTCAGCCAGGGGGGCGTCGACATCGCGCCCCTGATCGCCGGCGCCTCGGTCTTCGGCCTCGCCATCGGCTTCGGCGCGCAGAAGCTGGTGTCGGACGTGGTCTCGGGCCTGTTCTTCCTGGTCGACGACGCCTTCCGCACCGGCGAGTTCATCGACGTCGGCGGCACCATGGGCTCGGTCGAGAAGATCTCGGTCCGCTCGGTGCAGCTGCGCCACCACCTGGGCGCGGTGCATACGATCCCCTATGGCGACATCTCCAAGGTCACCAACTACAGCCGCGACTGGGTGATCATGAAGTTGAAGTTCACCGTGCCCTTCGGGACCGACCCCAACAAGATCAAGAAGATCTTCAAGAAAATCGGCCAGGAGATGATGGAGGTCCCCGAGTTCAAGGCCGACTTCATCGAACCGTTCAAGAGCCAGGGCGTGCTGGAGTTCGACGACGTGGGCATCGTGGTCCGCGGCAAGTTCATGGCCCGCCCCGGCCGCCAGTTCGTGCTCCGCAAGGAGATCTTCAACCGCGTCAACAAGGCCTTCGACGAGGCGGGGATCGAGTTCGCCCGCCGCGAGGTGCGCGTGCGCGTCACCGACGAGGACGCCGGGGACCTCGCCCCCGCCTCGCCCA
>CAXGVP010000655.1:0-2894 GCA_964013055.1 uncultured Albimonas sp. | reverse complement strand
TTCGAGCCGGTGACCTGCGACCTCTTCGTCACCGAGGCGACCTTCGGCCTGCCCGTCTTCCGCCACCCGCCCGTGGCCGAGGAAATCGCCCGCCTTCTCGCCTCCGTCGCCGCCCATCCGGAGCGTTGTCACGCCATCGGCGCCTATGCGCTCGGCAAGGCCCAGCGCCTGATCGCCGAGCTGCGCGCCGCCGGCTGGGATCGCCCGATCTTCCTGCATGGCGCCCTCGTCGGCCTCTGCCGCGTCTATGAGCGCGAGGGCATCGACCTCGGTCCGCTGGAGCAGGTCGGCGCCCAGGGCAAGGCGCTGGCGGGCGAGATCGTGCTGGCCCCGCCCGGGGCGCTGAACGACCGCTGGGCGCGGCGCCTGCCCGACCCCGTCGTCTGCGCCGCCTCCGGCTGGATGCGCGTGCGCCAGCGCGCCAAGCAACGCGGCGTGGAGCTGCCGCTGGTCGTCTCGGACCACGCCGACTGGGACGAGCTGACCGCCACGATCCTCGAGACGCAGGCCGAAACCGTCTGGGTCACCCATGGCGCCGAGGAGGCCCTGTGCCACTGGTGCGCCGAGCGCGGCATCGAAGGCCGCCCCCTCGCCCTCGCCGGCCGCGGCGAGGAGGAGGCGATGTAGATGCAGCCCTTCGCCCACCTGCTCGAGGCCCTGGTCCACACCCCGCGCCGCACCGCCAAGCTGCAGCTTCTGAAGGATTATTTCCGTCACACGCCGGATCCCGACCGCGGCTGGGCGCTGGCGGCGCTGGCCGGCGGGCTGGAGCTGCCGAACCTCACCCCCTCGGTGATCCGGGGGGTGGCGGAGGCGCGGGTGGACCCGGTCCTGTTCCGCCTGTCCTACGATTTCGTCGGCGACCTGGCCGAGACCACCGCCCTGATCTGGCCCGAGCCGCCGTCGCCCCCCGGCCCCGCGCCCGGGCTGAACGAGGTCGTGCAGTCCCTCCAACAAGCCACCCGCAGCGACCGCCCCGGCCTGCTCGCGGCCCTGTTCGACCGGCTCGACGCCTCCGCCCGCTTCGCCCTCATAAAACTCTGCACCGGGGGGATGCGGGTCGGCGTCTCCGCCCGGCTGGCCCGCACGGCGCTGGCCGAGGGCTTCGGGCGGCCGCTGGAGCGGATCGAGGAGCTGTGGTTCGTGCTGGAGCCGCCCTACGCCGACCTGTTCCGCTGGCTGGAAGGCGGGCCGGAGCCGGAGGCGGACCTCTCCCTCGCCTTCCGCCCGATGATGCTGGCGAACCCGATCGAGGGGGACCGGCTGACCACCCTGACCCCGGCCGAGTTCGCCGCCGAGACCAAGTGGGACGGCATCCGCGTGCAGGCCGTGGCGACCGAGACCGGCCGGCGTCTCTATTCCCGCACCGGCGAGGACCTGGGCCCCGCCTTCCCCGACCTGCTCGAGGCGATGACCTGGCGCGGCTGCGTGGACGGGGAGCTGCTGGTGGTGGTCGACGGCGAGGTCCGCCCCTTCGCCGACCTGCAGACCCGGCTCGGCCGCAAGAAGGTCACGGCGAAGATGCTGGCCGAGCTGCCGGCCCATATCCGCGCCTACGACCTGCTGCATGACGGCGAGACCGACCTGCGCCCGCTGTCCTACGACGCCCGCCGCGCGCGGCTGGCCGACTGGGCGCAGGGCCACGGGGCCGGGCGACTCGACCTCTCGGCCGAGATCCCTTTCGCCGACTGGGACACGCTCGCCGCCCATCGCGACGCCCAGCGCGACGAGGGCGAGGAGGGGCTGATGCTCAAGCGCCGCGACGCGCCCTATGCCGGCGGGCGGCCGGTGGGCCCGTGGTGGAAGTGGAAACGCGACCCGCTGAGCGCCGATTGCGTGCTGATGTACGCCCAGCGCGGGCACGGGCGACGCTCGTCCTACTACTCCGACTACACCTTCGGGGCGTGGGAGGAGACCGAGGAGGGGCCGCGCCTCGCCCCCGTCGGAAAGGCCTATTCGGGGTTCACCGACGAGGAGCTGGTGGAGCTCGACCGCTGGGTGCGCGCCAACATGACCGAGCGCTTCGGCCCGGTGCGCGCGGTCAGGCCCGGGCTGGTGCTGGAAGTGGCGTTCGATGCGCTGCAGGCCTCGGCGCGCCACCGCTCGGGCCTCGCCATGCGGTTTCCGCGGATCAAGCGCATCCGCTGGGACAAGCCGATCGAGGAGGCCGACCGGCTGGAGACCCTGCGCGCGATGATCCCGAGCTGACGGCGCCATGCGGATTGAACCGATCGTGAACGCCCCGTCCTTGATGTCTTGTCCCCGCGGGCGATGTTCCGCTAGCGTTTTCGGTGTTAGAATTTGGAACGACGGCGGGGCCTTGCCGGGCCCCCTTCACGGAGCGGGACCAGCGTGACGCGATCGACCCTGCATCCGGGAACGGGGCGGCGAATGCGCCCTGCGCCCGGATTTCCTGACGTCGCCCCGACGGGCCGACCTGTGGGCGACGGGGCATGACCGGGCTCGCGGCGCTGCCGCTCCACGACTGGCCGGAACTGCGCGAGGCGACCGACGGGCTGTGGTCCGCCTTCTGCCATCAGCTTGAAAAGGCGGGGATCGAGCCGCCCGCGCTGGACCGCGACCGACCCGCGGCCGCGCTGTGGGCGGATCCGGCGCTGCTGTTCTCCCAGGTCGACGCCCATGCCCATGTCGCCGGCGCCGCCGCGGCGACCCGGCTGATCTGCGCGCCCTCCTACGACGCCGAGGGCTGCGGCGCCGGGCGCGTCGCGGCCGTGTTCCTGGTGCGCGCCTCGGATGCCGGGCGCGGGGGGGCTGCGGGGCTGGCCGCGCTTGCGGGCGCGCCCTTCGCCGTGGCCGTCGACAGCCTGTGCGGAGAGCCGGCGCTGGTCGACGCGCTGGGCCCCGCCGCGGTGGGCGAGCTGGCGAGCTGCGCC
>CAXGVP010000654.1:0-2895 GCA_964013055.1 uncultured Albimonas sp. | reverse complement strand
ACCGGACCGGCCGCGCCTGCGGCCGGGCCGGCGTTCGGGCGTGTCCGGGGGGGCTCGCCCGGCCTCCTCCTCCCGAGCCCCCGTCCCGCGCCGGCGCCCCGCCGGCCGGGCCCGCACCACCGGAGACCCCGCCTTGGCAGACCCGACCCCCGACGCCGCTCTCGCCGACACGCATGGCGTCGTCATCGAGGCCATTCCCTATTTCGCGACGCCCCCCGGCCAGCCCGACCAGATGATGGTCATCGTCGCCCTGTTCCTGCTGGCGGTCGTCGTCGGCATCGGCCTGATCTACTTCCACCTGCACGCGATCCCCGAGCGGATGGCCCACCGCGCCAGCCACACCCAGTTCCAGCTGGTCGGCATCATGGCGCTGCTGGCGCTGTTCACCCACAACTCGGTGTTCTGGGTGGGCGCGCTGCTGCTGGCGGCGCTGAACATCCCCGACTTCCTGACGCCGCTGAACAAGATCGCCGACGCGCTGGGCGCGGCCGCTGCCCGGCTCGACCCCAAGGGCCGCGAGCCCGCTCCCGAGACGGCCGAGCCCGCCTGGTCCGCCGCGCCGACCCCCTCGGCGCCGGTCTCGACCGAGCCCGGGCCCGACGCCGCCGCCATCTCCACCCCCGCCCGGGAGGACCGCAATGTTTGAGCTGATGTTCTGCTCCAGCGTCACGATCCTGCCGGACTACCTGATCCGGCGGTATGTGCAGGGCAAGCGCTTCGGCCGCGAGCTGACGCTGTTCTCGGTGTGGTACGAGCTGCGCTGGGGCCTGACGCTGTGCGTGCTGCTGACCGTCTCGCTGATCACGCTGGTGTTCTTCTACCACCCGTCCTCGACCAACGTGACCTCGATGTTCCGCACGGTCACCATCCTGCCCGAGCGCAACGGCCGGGTCGAAGAGGTCTACGTCGACCTCAACCAGCGCGTGGACGAGGGCCAGCCCCTGTTCAAGCTCGACGATGCGGCCCAGCAGGCGGCGGCGGCGACCGCACGCAGCCGGCTGGCCGAGCTCGACGCCAACGCCGAGCTGGCCTCGGCCCAGATCGACGCCGCCCAGGCGCAGCTGAACGCCGCGAACAGCGCCCTGAACCTCGCCAACATCGAGTATCAGCGCAACGTCGAGCTCAACCAGCGCAACCCCAACGTGGTCGCCCAGCGCGAGCTCGACAGCCTCAAGGCCCACGTCGACAGCGCCCAGGGCCAGGTCGACGCCGCCCAGGCGCAGCTGGAGACGGCGCAGAAGACGCTGACCGTGCAGATCCCCGCGCAGAAGGCCTCGGCCCAGGCGCAGCTCGACGAGGCCCAGGTCCAGATCGACAAGTCGGTGGTGGTCGCGGGCACCGCCGGGCGGCTCGAGCAGTTCACCCTGCGCCCCGGCGACGTGGTCAACCCGATGATCCGCTCCGCCGGCCTGCTGGTGCCCGAGGGCGCGGGCCGCGACCAGTTCGTCGCCGGCTTCGACCAGATCTCCACCCAGGTGCTGAAGGTCGGCATGATCGGCGAGGTCACCTGCCCCTCCTGGCCGATGGACGTGATCCCGGTCTACGTCTCGGGCATCCAGGACGTGTTCGCCTCGGGCCAGTTCCGACCCACGGACAACCTCGCCGACGTGACCACCAACCGCTCTCCGGGGACGGTGCTGGTGTTCATGAGCCCGCTCTACGAGGCGGACAAGGGCAAGGTGACGCTGGGCAGCCGCTGCGTGGCCAACGCCTACACCTCGAACCACGACAAGCTGGAGGATCCCGAGATCTCGACCGCCGCCTTCGTGTTCTACCATGTGGTCGACACGGTCGCGATCATCCACGCCGCCATCCTGCGCGCGCAGACCCTGCTTCTGCCGGTCCGCACGCTGGTGCTGGGCGGTCACTGACCGCCGTCCGCGCCGCGGAGCGGGTCTCCGCGGCGCGCCCCATGGGGGAGGAAACAGATGAACAGACGTCAGCTTCTGGCCGCCGCAGCGGCCGTCTCGCTCGCCTCCGCCCCGGCGCTCGCCCAGAGCCTGCCGGAGCTAGAGGCGCAGGCCGACCGCACGATGGAGCGCCTGGTCGCGACCCAGCCGGTCACCCAGCAGATGTTCGACGACGCCGCCGGCCTGCTGATCTTCCCCGAGATCGTGAAGGGCGGCCTGATCCTGGGCGGCGCCACCGGCAAGGGGATCCTGCGGGTGGGCGGCGCGACGGCGGGCGTCTACCGCTCGGCCGCGGTCTCCTACGGCCTGCAGGCGGGCATCCAGCGCTTCGGCTACGTGATGGTGTTCATGACCGAGAACTCGCTGAGCTACCTCGACGACACCGACGGGTGGGAGGTCGGCGTGGGCCCCTCGATCGTCTACGCCGACGACGCGATGCTGGCGGGCAAGCTCTCGACCACCACCTACCAGGACGGGGTCTACGTGTTCTTCGTGAACCAGCGCGGATTCTTCGCCGGCGCCGGGATCGAGGGCACCAAGATCACCCGCATCGGGGAGTGACCGCTCTCGCGACGACGCGCGCCCGGGCCGGGAAGGCCCGGGCGCGCGCGCGGCGTCAGTAGGCGTCGCAGACGCCGTCGCCGTTGTTGTCGACGCAGGTGTTGTCGGAATCGGCCGAGTTGGCGATGGCCGCGCCCACGCCCAGGCCGATGACCCCGCCGACCAGCGCGCCGGCCAGCCCGTCGTTGTCGTCGTCGTCGTAGTAGTAGCGCCCCCCGCCGGGGCGATAGCCGTTGTAGCCCGGGCGGCCGCGGTTCACGACGATGTTGTTGCCGCTCTTGTAGTTCACGCCCGCGCCGTGGCGGTTGGCGCCGGGCTTGCGGACCGGGGCGCCGCCGCGGGCGCTGGGCCGCGCGCCGGGTCCCTTGGGCTTGCCGAAGCGGATGCCGCCCGAGATCGAGAGCTCGTCCTGTTCGAACTTCAT
>CAXGVP010000653.1:0-2901 GCA_964013055.1 uncultured Albimonas sp. | reverse complement strand
CAGGCGCGGGCGCTTTGTTCTTGGGTGAGTCAGGAGCCCGCCGGAGGCTCCCCCCCTTCGGAACCCTGCTCCACGTTCCCACACGTTCCGTCCCAGCCAGGCCCGCCCGCAGGGCGCCTGTAGACCGGTCCTAATCGAAGGCGAAGCCGCCGCCCGCCTCCGCCGGCGCCGTTCGGATCAGGCGGGAGGTCAGCACCGCCGCCTGCCGATGCACCACCGCCTTCTGGTAGTCGGGGTTCATCAGCATCTCGATGAAAGCGCCCGCCGAGGGATAGGCCGCCACGAAGACCTCGTCCCAGCGCTCGTCCTCGGGCCCGATCAGGACCGTCCGGAAGCTGCCCCGCCAGACGATCCGCCCGCCGAGGCCGGCGAAGATCGGCCCGCTGTCGCGCCCGTAGCTGCCGTAGGCCTGCGCCCCGGTCAGCCCCTGGCCGGCCAGCGCATGGCCCTCGGGGTAGGCGGCGGCCTCGCGGAAGCGCACCAGGTTCAGCATCTGCACCGGCTCGTCGCGGGGCAGGGCCTTGAAGGCCTCCCACTGGGCGCGCTCGGGGTCGACGCAATGGTCGGGGCAGGGGGCGTCGGTCATCGGGGTCTCTCCTCCCATCGCGGGCGCTTCGGCCCGGTTCGCTCCGTGGTAGCCCCCACGGCCCGCGGAATCGAGACCCGAGGCCCCCGCCCCTCAGGCGTAGCGCGCGCCCGAGAGGCCGTCGGGCCCGGCGATCATCGTCTCCGCCCCCTCCACCACGTCGGTGGTCTGGGCGGCGACCAGACGCCAGCCTTCGGGGCGCGCCTCGGCGACCAGCATCAGCATCGTGCGCCGGGGGCCAGCCGCGCCGCCCCCGGGGCTGCGCTGACCCTCGAGCCGCGCACGCACCCGCGCGACGGCGGCCGAGGCGCCCAGCGCGCGGGTCTCCAGCCGCTCCTCGCTCAGCACGGCGCCCTGGAAATAGGTCGCGAAGGCCACGCCATGCACGCGCCCGATGCGCTCGGCCCCGTGCCACCACAGGCCGGCGACGTTCACGAAGTCCGCGTCTTCGGCGAACAGCGCCCGCAGCGCCGCCGCGTCGCCCCGCGACCAGGCGTCGAGGAAGCCGCGCGCCAGGCGGGCGGCCTCGGCCCGCGCCGCCTCGCGCGCGTCCATCAGTTCAGGTCCAGCATCTTGCCGGGGTTGAGGATCCCCTGCGGGTCCAGCGTCCGCTTGATCTGCGCCATGACGCCGAGCGCCTCGCCGTGCTCGGCATCCATGTAGGCCTTCTTGCCGACCCCGATCCCGTGCTCGCCCGAGACGGTGCCCCCCAGCCGCAGCGCGGTCCGCGCCAGCTTCGCCGCGACCCCCTTCACCCGCGCCAGTTCCGCAGGATCCTCCGGGTCGAAGTAGAGGCCCGCGTGGAAGTTGCCGTCGCCCACATGGCCGATGATGCCGCCGGTCAGCCCCGCCTCCTGCATGTCGCGCCGCGCCTCGATCACGGCTTCGGCCAGCCGCGAGATCGGCACGCAGACGTCGGTCGAGATCCCCCGGCACCCCGGTCGCAGCGCGCGCCCGGCGTAGTAGAAATTGTGCCGCGCATGCCAGAGCTTCGCGCGTTCCTCGGCGTTGGTGGTCCACTTGAAGTCGCCGCCGCCATGCTCGGCGGCGATCTCGCCGAAGATCGCGGCCTGCTCCTTCACGCCCTCCGGCGTGCCGTGGAACTCGACGAACAGGTGCGGCTTCTCGGGCAGGGACATCTTCGCCCAGGCGTTGACCGCGCCGATCGACCATTCGTCGACGTATTCGATGCGCGCCATCGGCACGCCCATCTGGATGGTCTGGATCACGGCCGCGACCGCGCCCTCGGGGCTGTCGAAAGCGCAGGTGGCGGCCGAGATCCCCTCGGGCGTGCCCCACAGCTTCACGGTCAGCTCGGTGATGATCCCCAGCGTGCCCTCCGAGCCGACCAGCAGCCCCTTCAGGTCGTAGCCGGTGGAGGATTTGCGCGCGCGCGAGCCTGCGCGGATGATCCGCCCGTCGGCCAGCACCGCCTCCAGCGCCAGCACGTTGTCGCGCATGGTGCCGTAGCGCACCGCGTTGGTGCCCGAGGCGCGCGTCGCCGCCATCCCCCCGATCGTCGCGTTGGCGCCCGGGTCGACCGAGAAGAACAGGCCCGTGGCGCGCAGCTGCTCGTTGAGCGCCTCGCGGGTGATGCCGGGCTGGACCACGGCGTCCATGTCCTCGGCATGCACCTCCAGCACGCGGTCCATGCGGGTCATGTCCAGGCTGATCCCGCCGTGGATCGCCAGCGCGTGGCCCTCCAGGCTGGTGCCCACGCCCCAGGGCACGATCGGGCAGCCTTCGGCCGCGCAGATCTTCACGATGTCGGAGACCTCCTGCGTGCTCTGCGGAAAGGCCACCGCGTCGGGCAGGGCGTCGGGGTGCCAGCTCTCGTCGCGGCCGTGCAGGTCGCGGACCGAGTCGGCGGTGGACAGGCGCTCGCCCAGGAGGGTCCTGAGCTGCTCGACGGCGGTCTGGATGGTCATCGGTTTCCTCCCTGGGGCCGCGGACGATAGACCCGGGCCCGGGGGAAGAAAAGCCGCGGATCGGCTCGCCCCGGCCCCCCGGGGCCGGGCCCGCGCCGCGCGCCGGACGCCCGCCCCGGGCGAGGCCCCTGACGCGGCGCCTCCGCCGCCCGCCGCCTCTTTCGCACCTTGGGCGAAGGCGCCGACGACCGCCGCCGGGCGCCGCTCGCCCCGGGCCCCGCGCTCGCCACGCGCCGCGCGCCCGACGCCGGCCCCGGACGCACCGGCCGTCGCGGCGCTCCCGCGGCCGGGCACGGTTCAGGACGCTCGAGGTCCGTCGCTCCCGCCGCCGCCAGGCGCCGTTCGCCGCGGGCGCAACGGCCGATCCGCGCCGCGCGCCCGGCGCCG
>CAXGVP010000652.1:0-2903 GCA_964013055.1 uncultured Albimonas sp. | reverse complement strand
CGGATCGCCGGCCCGGCCGAGCTGCGATCCGTTCGGGAAACGTCTGGCCGCGCCGACGGCGAGGCCGACGCAGGGCCTCGCGCCAGGCGAGGCCAGCGTCACGCCTCGCGACAGGCGAGGCCGAGGGCACGCCGCGCCACCGGCTCGGCCCATGTCCAGGCCGCACGAGCGGCTGGGCCCTTGTCAGGCCTCGCGGCGGGCGGGCGGCGCGAGGTCGAGCGGCGGGCCGGGTCCCGCGGCTTTCGGGCGGAGCGGGCGCCGGAGAGAAGGCCGGGCGCGCGACGCATGACAGGCTGGCGTCTTAATAATTATGAATGAACGTTAATGGATGCGGCGGCGGATCGCCGAACGATTTTCGCACAGCTGACGCAAAGTCATCCGGAAGGGCGCAGGGATGCTCGGGGGAGGCGGGCCTCAGTTGCCGTCGCCCGCGGGCAGCGCCCAGCCGTCGCCGTCGTTGCGGTAGACGATCAGGCCCAGCGCCGAGGAGGCGATCAGGTCGCGCCCGCCGCGTCCGCCGGTGGCCGCGGCCTGCAGGTCGAAGCCCAGAAGGCGGCCGGAGATGCGGGGCGGATCCTGGCGGCCGAGCCCCTCGAGCACCCAGTGCTGGCAGCCCTCGGGACCGCAGAAATCGGGGGAGAGGCCCTGGATCACGGCCTCCTCGGCGCCGTCCTCGTCGAGGTCCACGGCGCCCACGCGGAAGGCGTCGGGGAGCACGCCGACCCGGCCCTCGGTCCCGCGGATCTCGGTCCCGTAGAACCACAGGAAGGCGGCGTCGATCGCCTCGGGCATCGGGTCGTCGAAGGCGAACCAGTCGATCGCCGAGGGGCCCTGGCCATACCCGCCGTAATCCTCCAGCGCATAGGCCTGGGGGTCGGCGTCGCCGAGGTCCTCCTGGTAGACCGCGCCGCCGTATTTCCACACCGCCGGCGCGCCGCCGCGCTCGATCACCACGTCGCGCCAGCCGTTGGTGGTGGAGGCGCCCAGGCGCGCGGCGCCGGCGGTCTCGAGCACCTGCACCCAGCCCTCGGGCGTCTCCGACAGCGCCCAGATCCCGCAGACCGGCGGCTGGCCGCGGTCGCCGAAGGCGCCGGGCCCGGCGCAGTGGGCGGGCGAGCGGCCGATGGCGACGAGCTCCACCGGCTCGGTCCCGTTCAGCTCGCAGCGGGCGAAGCGGAACAGGGCGTCGGCGGCGATTCCGAGGCGCGCGGCCTCGGCGAAGTCGGGGCCGAAGCGCTCCTCGACCAGCAGGCGTTCGTCGCGGGTCAGCTCGGCGCGGGTCATCTCGGCGAGGATCTCGCCCGAGCCGCGTCCCACCTCGACGCAATCGGCCAGGACCGGCGAGGCGAGGCCGGCGAGCATCAGGGAGAGAATCAGGGTCGAGCGCATGGGCGGACGCTATGGGCAGGATTCGCGCCTGTGCAACGGGGTGCGAATCGCCCGAAGCGAGGCCGTCGCGAGGCGTCGCATCCGCGCCTCACCCCTGTGACCGGAAAGCCCCCCTCCATCACCAGGTCCGCGACAGGATCAGCCAGACCGAGGGGCCCGGCTCATCGGCGGCGAAGCGGCCGACGCCCAGTTCGGCGGCGGCCAGCGCCTCGGGGCCCAGCCCGGTGAGGCGGGCGCCGGCGCGCCAGGCGGCGGCCTCCCAGCCGCCGTCCTGGGGCTCGTCGACGGTGGCGGCGGCGAAGAACTCGGCTCGCGCGGCGACGCCCACGGCCGGGGCGGGCCGCGCGAGGGCGAGGGCGGCGCGGGCGGAGCGGGCCTCGGACGCCTGCCCGCCGGCTTGGGTCCGGCTGAGGACATGGGCGGCCTCGGCGCGCAGGCGGGCGCGGCGGAACACCGGGGTCTCGGCGGCGAGGCGCAGTTCGGCCCAGCCGGAGCGCTCGCCCCGGTCGGCGGCGCGGGCCTCGGCGCCGGCGCCGAGCTCGATCGCCCGGTCGTGGCGCAGCGTGACGCGGTGGGTCAGAGAGCTGCGCAGGGCCTGCCAGTCGGCGCCGAGGTCGGCGGCGACCTCGCCCGAGGCGCGCATGGCGTCGGCGGCGGCCTCTCCGCCCAGGGCGGCGACGGCGCGGGCGGGGGCGTCCTCCCAGTTCTGCAGTTCGAAGCGGGCGAAGCGGGCGTAGCTGGCGTCGGCCTCGCCGCGCAGGCGTTCGGTGAGCTGGACGCGGGCGACGCTCCAGGCCTGGTCGGAGGCGGCGGCGGTCATCCGGGCGGCGAGGCGGTCGCCGTGACTGTCGAAGACGGCCGGGGCGGGACGCTCCATGGTCTCGGGGCGGCGATCCTCTCCGGGCAGGCCCATGTCGACGCCGAAGGCCATCGACCATTCGCGGCGCGGGCCGCAGCGGGCGGCGACGTCGGCTTCGGCGGTCTCGAACACGCCGGGGGCGAGGCGGGAGCGCTGCGGCTCGACCCGGGTCAGCTCGGAGCGGGCGGAGGCGCAGTCGCCGGCCATGGCGGCGGCGCGGGCCAGCGCGAGGCGGGGGCGGGGGAGGTCGGGGCGACGCTCGGCGAGGCTGCGGAAGGTGGCGGCGGCCTCGGACCAGCGGCGGGCGCTCATCGCGGCGCGGGCGTTGCGGAAGCCCTCGCCCCAGGCGCCGCCCGACGGCGGGAGGGGGAGCGCCCCGCCCGACGGCGGGAGGGGGAGCGCGGCGGCGGTCGGCGTGGCGGGGGTGGGCGCGGGCGTCGCGCCCCGGGCCCGCGCGGGAACCGCGAGCGAGCCGTCGGGGGCCGCGCGCCAGTGCGCCGGCCGGGTCTGGGCGCGCAGGGCGGCGAGCCCGTCGAGCGGCGCCTGCGCGCCCGGCGAGGGGATGGCGGACGAGAGCGACAGGTGCGGGCGGGCCGGCGGCAGCGGCGCGCGCAGCGGCGCGGCCGCGGCGGCGGCGGCCGAGATCAGCAGGATG
>CAXGVP010000651.1:0-2909 GCA_964013055.1 uncultured Albimonas sp. | reverse complement strand
GAAAAAAGCGCGTCGCGACAGCGGCGCGCTTTTTCGTTGCGCCGCGCCCTGCGGCCCGCGCCCGCGAGGCTCGACCGGTCTTCGAGCCTTCTGCAAGCGGACTACAGGCGCCCTGCGGGCGGGCTTGGCTGCGCCGCGCGCGGGGCGGGCGGGGCCGCGTTCCCGGCCGGTCGGAGCACGGGTTGGCGTCCGGGGCGGGGGCCGGTCAGGGGCGCGCGCGCCTCGAAAGATCCTCCCACAGGGGGCCGGCGGCGAAGGCGGCGGGCACGAGCGCGAGCGGCAGGGCCGCCGCGACCCCGAAGCGCTGGAAGGCCAGCGCGCCCAGCAGGCCGGAGGCGAAGAACAGGAAGATCAGCTCGCCGTGGGTCCTCAGCTTCTCGAGGTCCGGGCGCACCGGCGGCGAGGCCGAGGGCGCCGCCCGCCCCAGCAGGGCCGCAAGACGCCAGCCCGCCTTGCCGAGCTCGATGCCCAGGTCGGTGGCCATGCCGGTGACATGGGTGGTGCGGATGCGCGCGCCGGAGAGCTTGGTGATCAGCGCGTTCTGCAGGCCCATCACGAAGCACAGCAGCGCCACCGTGGCCGCGGCCGCAAGGCCGGGGGCTGCGAGGATGAGCGGGCCGCTTGCCGCGAAGCCGGCGAGCAGCAGCGCCTCCAGCGCCAGCGGCAGGGCGTATTCGCCCTGCATCCCGCGCCGCCGCGCGAGGTTCACCAGCACCGCCGAGACGCCGGCCCCCGACAGGAAGGCGACGAGCGAGCCGAGCCCCGCCGCGAAGGCCGTGCCCAGACCCAGCGCCAGGTCGTCGGCCATCGCCGAGACGATGCCGGTCATGTGCGAGGTGTAGCGCCCCACCGCCATGAAGCCGCCGGCGTTCGCGGCCCCCGCCACGACCACCAGCCAGCGCGCCAGCTGCCGGTCCGAGACCGCGTCCCGCCGCCGCCCCGTCGCCCGGCGCAGCCAGTGACCCATGGTCCTCTCCTCAGGATCCGAGCCCCCCGCAGGCGCCTCCGGGCGGCGTCGCCGCGCAGAGGCGCGGGGGCCTCAGTCGAAGATCTCCTCGGGGCCGACGCCCCAGAGGTCGGCCTTGGCGGCCCAGCCGTCGACGCCGTCCTTCTCGACCTCGCACCAGTCGCGCTGGCAGGCCTCGATCTCGAAGACCACGCCGCGCTCGGCGCGGGCGGAGACGGCGGCGCCGGGCGAGGGCTCCAGGCGCAGGTCGGTGGTCTCGGCCGTGACCAGGGCGGTGCGGTTGCCGCGGATCATCGAGTAGTGCAGCCAGCCCGAGGCGCCCTCGGGGTCGCGCACGCGCCGCCAGTGGCCGTATTCGGCGATCACCTCCAGCGGCATGCCCTGGCGCACGAAGACCCAGTCGACCCGGTGGGTCATGCCGGGACCGCGGCGCACGTTGGCCTTGCTGGCCTTCAGCGAGACGAAGCGGGGCATCGGCAGGCCGGTGATCGGGCCGACGCCGTCGGCGCCGACGCGGATCGCCGAGGCGGTCTCGACCGGCTCGTCCGTGGCCGCCGGCGCCGGCGCCGGCGAGAGCGCCAGCGCCGCCAGCGTGGCCGCCAGCAGCGCAAGACCCGATCCGCCGAGCCCGGCGCCGGTCCTGCCGCGTCGCAGCGCGCCATCGCGCGCAAGGGTCGTCATCGCCATCGGAAGCCTGCTCCGCCCCCGCCCATCCCGGGCCCGACCGCCTGCGCCGGGGCGGTCCGGCCCTCGGCGACAGCGGAAACGCTTGCGACAGATCGTTGCGCCATCGCCGCGCATCCCGCATTTTCTTTTCGTGGCCGGCGCCCGGCGCCCGTGGACCCGGGGGGTCCTTTTCGCTAAGGCTACCGCATCCTCGCGGTCAGGAGAAGCCTTCGCCCATGTCCACAGACGCCCGTCCTTCCCCGTTTTCCGGCGGCCGACCGAAGGTCGTCGTGACCCGAAAGCTGCCCGACGCCGTCGAGGCGCGGATGGGCGAGCTGTTCGACGTGGAGCTGAACCTCGAGGACGCCCCCCTCCCGCGCGAGGCGCTGGTCGCCGCGGTGCAGCGCGCCGACGTGCTGGTGCCGACGCTGGGCGACAGGATCGACGCGGGTCTGCTGGGCCAGGCCGGGCCGAACCTGCGCCTGATCGCCAACTACGGCGCCGGCGTCGACAACATCGACGTCGAGACGGCGCGCCGCCGGGGGATCCAGGTCTCGAACACGCCGGGCGTGCTGTCGGACGACACCGCCGACATGACCATGGCCATGCTGCTCGCGGTGCCGCGCCGCCTGCAGGAGGGCGCCCGCCTGATGGAGGACGAGGCCGCCTGGACCGGCTGGTCCCCCACCTGGATGCTGGGCCGCCGCATCACCGGCAAGCGGCTGGGGATCCTGGGCATGGGCCGCATCGGCCAGGCGGTGGCGAAGCGCGCCTCGGCCTTCGGGCTGGAGGTGCACTACTCCAACCGCCGCCGCCTGCACCCGCAGACCGAGCAGGAACTGGGCGCCCGCTGGTGGGAGAGCCTCGACCAGATGCTGGCCCGGGTCGACTTCCTCTCGGTCCACTGCCCGCACACGCCGGCCACCTATCACCTGCTCAACGCCCGCCGGCTGAAGCTGATGAAGCCCGAGGCGGTGATCGTGAACACCTCCCGCGGGGAGGTGATCGACGAGAACGCGCTCGCCCGGATGCTGCAGGCCGGAGAGCTCGCCGGCGCAGCCCTCGACGTGTTCGAGCGGGAGCCGGCGGTGAACCCGAAGCTCCGCGGTCTCGCCAACGTGCTGCTGCTGCCGCACATGGGCTCGGCCACCGAGGAGGGGCGCATCGAGATGGGCGAGAAGGTGATCATCAACATCAAGACCTTCGCCGACGGCCACCGGCCGCCGGACCTGGTGGTGCCGGCGATGCTCTGAACGCGCCTCGCGGCGCCTGGCGC
>CAXGVP010000650.1:0-2914 GCA_964013055.1 uncultured Albimonas sp. | reverse complement strand
GGGCCGCCGGCCGGCGCCGCGGCTGTTCCAGACGTTGCCCGCCAGCTGGTGGTGGTAGCCGCCCGAGCCGTAGAAGCTGGCGCCCGGGTAGTCGGTGGAGACGTCGAAGCCCAGCACGTCGCGATAGAAGCCGTCGGCGGCGCGGGTGTCGCCCACCTGCAGGTGGACGTGGCCCACGATCAGGCCCTCGGGCGCGGCGGCGTAGGGGCGGCCGAAACCGGCGTCGTAGAGCGCCTGCGCGTCCAGCGGCAGGGTCGCCATCTCGACCACGCCCGAGGGCGTGCGCCAGGCGGCCTCAGGGCGGTCGGCGTAGACCTCGATGCCGTTGCCCTCGGGATCGGAGAGGTAGATCGCCTCGGACACGACATGGTCCGAGGCGCCCTCGAGCCGGACCTTCGCCTGCGCGGCATGGCCCAGCCAGCGGCCGAGGTCGGCGCGGGTGGGCATCAGGAAGGCGGTGTGGAAGAGGCCCGCCTGCCGACGGTCGAGCGGCGCGAGGCGGGCGTCGCCGGCAAGCTCCAGCAGCGGGCGGGGGCCGTCCGGGCCGGGGGCGCCCAGCACCGCCCAGCCGAGGCCCTGGTCCAGCGTCTCCAGCCCCAGCAGCGCCTGGTAGAAGTCGTGCACCCGGGCGAGGTCGCGCACCCGCAGGCGCACCCGCCCCACGTGCAGCGGCGCGGCCTGCATGTCGAACATCGCGCTCTCGGCGGCGGCGGCTTGGGTCATGGTCGGGCTCCTGGACGGCAGGGCGGGCGCGCCCCGGACCTCCGCGGGCGGAGGAGAGGCCGGCGCCGGGCGGCCGCGCACCGGCCGCCTGTGGAGACCATGGCCCAAACCGTCGCCGGCGATAATATCTCGGGTGCGGAATTTATTGTGGCCCGAGTGGAAACGGGGCGGCCGATGCCGCCCTCGGGGACGTCGCCACGGCACGCTGCGTCACGCATCCGTCGCATTCCGCGCCCCGATGGTCGCGCCCGTCGCGCGGGGCCGGGCGACGCAATGGTTCCCTGAGCAACCCGCGCCGCGCCGCGCGTAATGGCCGGGCGGCGGCAGGTCCATGGGTTGCCTTCGGCGCTCATCGCCCTAGGCTCCCTGTGGCTGCGCGTGAAATGCGTTCTACTGAATGTAATATTCAGGGAGCGCCGCGCCGGGATCGTCGGGGGGACGTCCGCAAGCTCGTCTTCTCCGCCGGTCATCGAGTTCGATGGACGAGGCCGCGCGAGCCTTGTCATTTCGATCCAGAATCTGGAACCGGGCCCTCGGCCCGGAGGAGGGGAGCCGTGTTTTCCAGCATCATGACGCCGGTCGACCTGGCCCATCTCGAGCGACTTCGGAAGTCGCTCGACGTGGCCGCCGGTCTGGCCCGGCAATACGACGCCAGGGTCACCTATGTGGCCGTCACCACCCCCGAGCCGACCTCGGTCGCCCACAGCCCCGAGGAGTTCGCGGCGAAACTCGAGGCCTTCGCCAGCTCCGAGGCCGAGAGCCAGGGCATCGCGGCGGGCTCGAAGTCGCTGGTCAGCCACGATCCGAGCGCCGACCTCGACAAGACGCTGCTGCACGCGGTCGACGACATCGGCGCCGACCTGGTGGTGATGCAGAGCCACGTCCCGAACCTCGCCGACTACCTGTGGCCGTCGAACGGCGGCTCGATCGCGGCCCATTCCAAGGCCTCGGTCTTCGTCGTGCGATGACGGCGCCGGCCGTCCGCGCGACCCGCGCGCCCCTGCGCCGCTTGCCGGGCGCCCCCGCGCCCGCCCGCCCGAAACCGCCCCACCTGACAGGGAGCCCCCCATGAGCGATTCCTCCGACTCCGAGGCAATACCCGCCCCGGAAGGACCCGCGAACCTCATCGAGACCGATTTCGAGATCGGCCAGGACAACATCCAGCCGAAGATCGGACCCTTCGGCCTCGACATCCACAACCCGGTGTTCGCGATCTCGGCGCTGGTGGTCATCGCCTTCGTGGTGGTGACGCTGGCCTTCCAGAACTCGCTGGGACCGGTGTTCAACGACCTGCGCAACTGGCTGACGGCGTCGCTGGACTGGTTCTTCCTGATGGCGGGCAACATCTTCGTGCTGGTGTGCCTGGGCATCGTGATCTCGCCGCTGGGGCGGGTGCGACTGGGCGGCAAGGACGCCACGCCCGACTATTCCTACTTCGGCTGGTTCGCGATGCTGTTCGCCGCCGGCATGGGCATCGGCCTGATGTTCTTCGGCGTCCTCGAGCCGGTCTACCACATGGCCATCTCCGAGCCGCTGGGCGTGCCCTCGCCCTTCGCCGAGGACGGCTCGCTGATCCCCGAGAACCTCGACGCCGCGCGGGCGATGGGCATGGCCGCCACGATCTACCACTGGGGCCTGCACCCCTGGGCGATCTACGCGATCGTGGCGCTGGCGCTGGCGCTGTTCGCCTTCAACAAGGGCCTGCCGCTGACCATCCGCTCGATGTTCTACCCGATCTTCGGCGAGAAGGTCTGGGGCTGGCCGGGCCACATCATCGACATCCTGGCGGTGTTCGCGACGCTGTTCGGGCTGGCGACCTCGCTGGGCTTCGGGGCGCAGCAGGCCAACGCGGGGCTCGCCTTCGTGTTCGGCATCCCCAACTCGATCGAGGCGCAGGTGATCCTGATCCTGGTCATCACCGCGGTGGCGCTGATCTCGGTGCTGCGCGGCCTGGACGGGGGCGTGAAGCTGCTGTCCGAGGTCAACATGGTGCTGGCCATGGCGCTGCTGCTGTTCGTGGTGCTGGTGGGGCCGACGCTGTCGATCTTCTCGGGCTTCGTCGACGGGCTGATCGCCTACGGGCGCGACCTGATCCCGCTGTCCAACCCGATCGGCCGGGACGACGACGCCTACCGCCAGGGCTGGACCTCGTTCTACTGGGCGTGGTGGATCTCCTGGTCGCCGTTCGTGG
>CAXGVP010000649.1:0-2915 GCA_964013055.1 uncultured Albimonas sp. | reverse complement strand
GGGGCCAGCGTCGGGCAGGCGGCGGCTCACAGCGCGCGCACCTTGCGCCGGCGGACGATCCAGATGAACAGCGGCGCGCCCACGAAGGCGGTGACCAGGCCCACGTCGAGCTCGGCCGGCCGCGCGGCCAGCCGGCCGGCGACATCGCTCAGCAGCAGCAGGATCGCGCCCGCCAGCGCCGAGACCGGCAGCAGCCAGCGATGCTCGACCCCCACCAGCAGGCGGCACAGGTGCGGGGCGACGAGGCCCACGAAGCCGATCGGACCGCAGATCGCGGTGGCCGCGCCGCAGAGCAGCACCGCCCCCAGCGCCGCGACCGCGCGGGCGCGGGCGACGCGGACGCCCAGGCCCGCGGCCAGCTCCTCGCCCAGCGCCAGCTGGTCGAGGCTGCGCGCCGAGATCAGCGACAGCGCGAAGCCCGCCAGCAGGAAGGGCAGGGCGGGCAGGATCCCCTCCCAGCTCGCGCCGCCGACGCCGCCCACCTGCCAGGCGCGCACGCCGCCGGCGATGTCGTTGCGCGGCAGCACCACGGCCACGACCAGCGAGCTTGCCGCGATCGAGGTCGCGGCGCCGGCCAGCGCCAGGCGCAGCGGCGTGGCGGCCCCCCGGCCCAGCGAGCCGACGGCGTAGACGAAACCGGCCGCGGCGGCGGCGCCGAGGATGGCGGCCCAGAGGTAGGCCTCGACGCTCTCGATCCCGAACCAGGCGACGCCGACCACCACCGCCAGCGCCGCGCCGGCGTTGACGCCCAGGATGCCGGGATCGGCCAGCGGGTTGCGGGTGACGCCCTGCATCACCGCCCCCGAGAGGCCCAGCGCGGCCCCCGCCAGCGCCGCCAGCGCCGTGCGCGGAACCCGCACCGCGACCGCGGCGGCGTCGAGCGTGTCGACCCGCCCCGCCAGCCCCGCCGCCACGTCCGCCCAGCCCACCGCGCGCGCGCCGAAGGCCAGCGACAGCAGCGCCGCCCCCCCCAGCGCCAGCGCGCCGGCCGCGAGCCACAGGCCGCGCAGGCGGCGGCGCGCGGGGGAGCGCGCGGCGGGCGGTGCAGGCGCGGGCCGTGCAGGGGCGGGCCCGGCCGTCATCGCGCGCGCCGGGCCGCCTCGGCCAGGCGGTCGACATAGGCGTCCAGCACCCAGGGGATCGAGAGCGGCGTGGGGTTCGCGCCGGTCCCCACCGGGTCATCGCCGAGCAGCACCACCGAGCCCGCCTGCACCGCCTTCATCCGGCCCGCGAGCGGGTTGGCCTGGATCGCCTCGCGCAGCGCCTCGCCGCCATAGGCGATCAGGATGTCGACGTCGTCGAAATCGTCGATCCGCTCGGCGCTGATCTCGCCGGCATAGCGGCCCTCGGCGCCGGCCGCCTCGACCGCGCGGGGCGAGGCGAGGCCGAGGTCGGCGAGGAATTTCACCCGGCTGTCGGCGCCGGTGTAGAAGCGGATCACGCTCAGGTCGCGGGCGTCGAGGTGGGTGACGAACATCGCCGTGCGGCCCTCGAGCGCGGGATGGCGGGCGAGGGCGGCTGCGATCTCGGCCTCGGTGCGCGCGATCAGCGCCTCGCCCTCGGCCGCAAGGCCCAGGCCGGCGGCGTTGAGGCGGATCATCTCCCGCCAGTCGGTCGCCCAGGGGCCGGCGCGCCAGGCGACCACCGGGGCGATGGCGCTCAGCGTGTCGTAGTCGGCCTGCGAGAGGCCCGAGTAGGCGGCCAGGATCACGTCGGGGCGAGACCCGGCCACCGCCTCGAAGTCGATGCCGTCGCCTTCGTCGAAGAGGACCGGGGTCCCGGCCCCCAGCTCCGCCAGCCGCGCCGCGGTCCAGGGCAGCAGGCCGTCGCCGTCGTCGTCGCCGAAGTTCGCCCGCGCGAAGCCCACCGGCACGACGCCGAGCGCCAGGGGAACCTCGTGGTTCGCCCAGGCGACCGTCGCCACCCGTGCCGGCCGCTTCGCGATCACCGTGGTTCCCAGCGCATGCTCGATCGTGACGGGGAACGGCCCGGCGGCGGGCAGGGGCGTCGCGGCGAGGGGGGAGGCGACGAGCGGGCTCGCCGCAAGGCCGGCGAGGACCGAGCGGCGGGACAGAAACGACGGCGGCACGGCGGGAACTCCGATCGGGATGCACGCGGCGGGCGGTTGGCTGGCGGCGGCGGGCGCGCCCGGGTTCCATGGATCGCGCGCGCGGGTCAAGCCGGGGGCGGCGGTTCCGCGGGGGGCGGGGCGGCGATTCACCCTGAATTCCGACAAAAACCATCGGAAACGCCAATACACCCGCCGCGGCCTCGGCTATGGGTCGCCCCGCACAGCCGCACCGGGTCGCGCATCCTCCCAGCGCGGGGCGACTCGCCCGCCGCCCCTGCGCCGCCCTCGGCGGCGGCAGGGCGCACGCCAGCCGCGGGACAGCCAGCATGGCCCGGCGACCGCCGGCCGCCCCCCATCGCCGACACGCAAGACCATTCGCCGGGACAGAGAATGACCGTTGAGAAGAAGGCCTGCCCAGGCCGCCAGACCGCCCGACAGACCGCCAGCCAGCCCGCCCGACAGCCCGCCTGTCAGGCGCCCCTCCCGGCCGCCCGCCGGATCGGCCGCCCGTCCCCGCGCCGCTGCGTCGCCCGCCTGATGCTGGGCGGCGCCACGCTGGCGCTGATCCCCGCCGCGGGCTGGGCGCAGGAGACGCCCGCCGCCGCCGCCCCCTCCGCGCCGGCCCCCTCCGTCGCCGCCCCCTCCGCGCCGGCCCCCTCCGTCGCGGCCCCCTCCGTCGCGGCCCCCGTCGGCGACGGCGGCGAGGTCTACCGCCTGTCGCCGGTGCTGGTGGACCGCGGCGCCCGGGGCGACGACGACGCGGGCTCGGTGGTGGCGCGCGAGATCTCGCTCGGCGGCAAGGTGGCGACCAGCATCCAGGACACGCCCGCCTCGGTCTCGGTCG
>CAXGVP010000648.1:0-2918 GCA_964013055.1 uncultured Albimonas sp. | reverse complement strand
CCGCGGGTCTCGGGCGGCAGGGTTCAGCCGGTGGGGACCAGGCGGCGGGCGCCGGCCCGGCAGGGGGTCAGAGCGCGCCGACCCGGGTCAGGACCGCGCGCACCGCCTCGACCTGGGCGGGGGACGGCGCGGGCTGGGGCGGGGCGGGGTCGCCGCAGTCGAAGCCCTGCAGGCGCAGCCCCGCCTTCACCGCGCCGGCGAGGTTGAACCGCGCGAAGACCTGGTTCACGGCCCAGAGCTCGCGCTGAAGCTCCATCGCCTCGGCCCAGTTCCCGGCCTCGCACAGCTCGAACAGGCGCACGCTCTGCCGGGGGATCAGGCACGACGGGCCGGCCAGCCACCCCCGCCCCCCGATCAGCATCACCGCCGCGGTGATGTGGGAAGAGGCCGCGAAGACCCCGATCCGCCCCTCGCACCGTTGAAGGATCGACAGCAGCCGGCCGGTGTTGGTCGAGGCGTCCTTCACGAACAGGATGTTGGGGTGGTGGGAGAGCGCGTCGATCGCGTCGAGCGACAGGTCCACGCGCTGGAAATTGGGGTTGGTGTAGAGGGTCGTGGGCAGCTCGGTCGCATCCGCGATGGCGGTGAAATAGTCGATCACGCCCGCGTCGGGGACGGGGAAATAGGCCTCCAGCACCGCCAGGATCCCGTCCGCGCCCAGCGCCGCCCAGCGTTTCGCCTGCGCGACAGCGTCCCGTGTGGCGGTGGCGGCCACGCCCGCGATCACCGGCACGCGGCCGGCCGCGACCTCGACCACGCAGGCGACCACCCGCTCCTTCGCGGCGACGTCGAGATAGGCGAACTCGCCGGTGGAGCCGAGCGGGGTCAGCCCGTGCACCCCGCTCGCGATCAGATGCTCGCAGAGGCGGGCGAGCGCGGGCGCGTCGACCTCTCCGGCAGCGTTGAGGGGGGTGGGCAGGTAGGGGACCACGCCCCGGAGCTCTCGTGCGGACATCTCGCCTCCCGTCGTCGCGCCCTCTGCGGGGCCTCGCGGAGGGGAGCAGGCGCGGCGGCGGCGGTCAAGGCGGGCGCGGGCGCCGCCCGGGTCGCGTCCGGGCCATGCGGCAGGCGCCTCGCCGCAGGGGCCGTGGTCCGGACCCGCCCGCCCGGGGCCCCGGCGCGCAGCCGTGCCCGGCGGGTCGCGGGGGCCGCGGCCCGGGGGCGAGGACGACGGCAGGGGAGGCCGGCCACGGCGGTCGGGGCGTGAACCGGGTCGCCGAAGCCCGGGACGCGGCGCCGTGGGTCGGCGAGCCCCGGCCGCAGGACCGGCCCGCAGACGCCTCGGGCGACGCCGCGGCCCCGGCGCCGCCGCAAGCCTGCGGATCGGCCTGCGGGAAGGCGCTAGACCAGGATCACGTCGCCGGCCAGGTCCTGGTGGTTGGCCACGCCCCAGATGACGATCCGCCCGCCGTCCGGGAAGCTCAGGGTCGTGTTGCCGATCACCGAGAAACCGTAGGCGCCCGCGACCTCGTTCGCCTTCAGCTCCATGTCCAGCAGGTCGCGGTCGATGACCAGCGTGTCGCGGCCGACCTCGAAATCGACGATCAGGTCCTCGTCGAAGCCCTTGAAGAACTCGAACCGGTCGCGACCGCCGCCGCCCTCCAGCCGGTCGTCGCCGGCCTCGCCGCGCAGCCGGTCCCGGCCGCCCCCGCCCGAGAGGCTGTCGTCCCCCGCGCCGCCGCGCAGGATGTCGGGGCCGCCGCCGCCGATCAGCGCGTCGGCGCCGTCGCCGCCGAACAGCCGGTCGCGCCCGGCCTCGCCGCGGAACAGGTCGTCGCCGTCGCCGCCCTTGATCAGGTCGGCGCCCTTGCCGCCCCAGACGGTGGCCGAGCCGTCCGTGACCCGCTGGTCGAGGAACCGGTCGGCGCCGCCGTCGAGATGCACCACGTCGTCGCCGGGCCCCGAGGTCACCCTGTCCCGGCCGCCGCCGGCGTGGATCTCGTCGTCGCCGGCGCCGCCGTCGATCGAATCCCGCCCGCCGCCGCCGAACAGCGTGTCGTCCCCGTCGCCCCCGCGGATCACGTCGCGCCCGCCGCGGCCGTAGGCGACGTCGTCGCCGTCCCCAAGGTCGGTCTCGTCGCCCTTCTGCGTCAGCTCGTAATAGTCCTCGCCCGCAGTGCCGTCCTCGACGTCCTCGGGCCGGTCGAAGATGCGGTGGTTGATGCGCATCAGCGACAGCTCGTAGCCGTAGCCCCCGTTCGTCTCCTGCAGCGCCTCGAGGTCGGCGGAGGAGAGACCGCGCGCCGGCGGCTCGACCTTCGCGAACAGCGGCTCGGCGTCGGGCGCGAACCAGGTCAGCGTCTCGACGCCGTCGCGGATCTCGGAGGTCGCCACCGTCTCGCCCTCGGCGTTCACCACCGAGAGGTGGCGCGGGATCCCCTTGCCGCGGAAGTCCAGGCCGGGGTCGAGCGCCAGGGTCAGGCGCAGGCGGCCGGTCGCCTCGATCCGGCGCCAGTCCTGATCGTCCCAGCGGTGCACCTTCTCGGTCGCCGTCTCGCCCACGTCCAGGGTGGAGGCCGTGCGCGCGGTCTGCGCCGCGTCCTCCCAGACCAGCACGCGGTAGTCGCCCCACGCGCCCGAGGCGTCCACCCAGGCGTCGCCCGCCGTCTGGTCGATCACGGCCATCTCGTGATGGCGGTAGGCGGAGCCGCCGTAGACCAGCTGCGCGCCCGCCTCGTCGACCAGCTGCATGCGCATCGTGCCCGCGGGGGTCCCGTCGCGGTCGTCGGAGAACAGGTGGACGACGTAGTCGACGCCTTCCTCCACCTCCAGCCGGAACCAGTCGTGGTCGCTGCTGGAGACGCCGGAGGCCTCCAGCGCCTCGCCGTCGCGCAGGACCGCGGCGGTCTCGGCGGATTCGAGGTGATCGAAGAGGGCGGCGATGCGGTAGCCGCCGGGCTCGACGACCGAGCCGTAGG
>CAXGVP010000647.1:0-2923 GCA_964013055.1 uncultured Albimonas sp. | reverse complement strand
CCGTAATCCTTCCGGACCCGCGCGTCGGCGGCGAGGTCGGTGTTGCGCACCATCGCCCCGATGCGCAGGCCGCCGTCGGCCGTGTCCTCGATGGCGTCGAGCCCGGTCCCGTTGACGTCGATCAGGTGGCCCGGCGTCTCGATCTGGTGCTTCATCAGGTCGAGCAGGTTGGTCCCGCCGGCGATGAACTTCGCCTCGGGCCGGCCGGCGGCCGCGGCGGCGGCCTCCTGGGGGGAGGCGACGCGCTGGTAGCTGAAGGGTCTCATGCCTGCTCCTCCGCGACCTGGCGGATGGCGGCGAGGATGTTGTCGTAGGCCCCGCAGCGGCAGATGTTGCCCGACATCCGCTCCTTGATCTCGGCGTCGGTCATCTCGATGGCCGCGGTCAGGTCGCCGGTGACGTGGCTGGGGATGCCGGCGCGGATCTCCTCCAGCACCGCGGTGGCGGAACAGATCTGGCCGGGCGTGCAGTAGCCGCACTGGTAGCCGTCATGCTCGACGAAGGCGGCCTGCATGGGGCTGAGGTCCTCCGGCTCGCCGAGGCCCTCGATGGTCTCGATCTCGTCGCCCTCGTGCATCACCGCGAGGCTGAGGCAGGCGTTGATCCGCCGGCCGTTGACCGAGACCGTGCAGGCGCCGCACTGGCCATGGTCGCAGCCCTTCTTGGTCCCGGTCAGCTGCAGCGTCTCGCGCAGGGCGTCGAGGAGCGTCAGGCGGGTGTCGGCCTCGAAGGACTGCGCGGCGCCGTTGACGGAGAAGGAGACGGGGGCCGAGGTCGCCCCCGGACCGGCGGAGGCGGCGGCGGCGGCGGGGGTCGGGCGGGAGATCATCGGCAGGGCGGCGGCGCCTGCGGCGACGGCGCCGTAGGTCATCACGTCCCGTCGATGGGGATGGCGATCGTCTGGCGGCATGAGGGGGCTCCTTCGATCGGCTGGCCATGGGGCTGGCGCGCGGCGCGTCGGGCGCATGCGGGGCGTCCTGCGCCTGCTGTGGTTCCGCGTCGCGGCATTCGACCCGTCGACCTAAGGCCCGCAGCCCATCCGGCAACGCCCGGGGCGGCGCAAACGCCCATGCACCCGGTTCATCAATTGGCGCGACGCAACGCGATCCGGGCGCCCCGACGCCCCTCCGCCCGGGACCGGGGCGCAGGCGCCGCCCCGGGCGAGAGACCGGCGCGAGGGTCGGCCAGGCCGCATGGCGGCCGCCCCGGCGCCGATCGGATCGCGTCCCGGTCGCGGCGGGGCGGCGGCCGCCCGTCGATCCGTCGCGCGCCGCGGACATGCGGGCCGCCGGCCTCTCGCCCCAAGGCCGCGCGACGCCCTGCCGGAACGGTTGCCGCGGGGGGCGCCATCCCGTAAGCTTGACGTCCCGGCGTGCTCGAAATGCATAAGATATCCGGGAGCATAGCCGCGGGGGGGGCGTTGCGTTGGATCAATCGGACTCGAGCGTCTCGATCGTCGGCATGGGCTGCCTGTTCCCGGGCGACGCCGACAGTCCCGAGCGGCTCTGGCGCAACCTGCTCGGCCGCGTGGACGCCATCGCCGAGATCCCGCCCGAGCGCTGGGCCGCCGCCTCCTACTACAATCCCCAGCGCCCCCGGCCGCTGCACAGCTACAGCCGATGGGCCGGCATGGTGGACGGGTTCGACCGCTTCGACGCCGGGTTCTTCGGCCTCTCGGACGCCGAGGCCGAATACATGGACCCCCAGCACCGCATGTTGCTGCGCGTGGCCTGGGAGGCGCTGGAGGACGCGGGCCACGCCCGCCGGCCGGACCGCGCCGAGGCCGCCGGGCCGCGGGTCGGGGTCTTCGTCGGCCTGTCCACGCGCGACTATTCCGACGGGCTGATCAGCCGCGCCGACATGATGCCGGCCTCGCCCTTCACCGCCATCGGCGGCAGCGCCTGCATGGCCGCCAACCGCATCTCGCACGCGCTGAACCTCGCCGGCCCCAGCCTGACGGTGGACACCGCCTGCTCGTCCTCGCTGGTGGCGCTGCACCTCGCGCGGCAGGCGCTGGAGGCAGGGGAGTGCGAGCTGGCCATCGTCGGCGGCGTGAACCTGGTGTTCCAGCCGCATGTCTTCGTGTCGTTCTCGGCCAGCTCGATGCTCTCGGCCGACGGCCGCTGCAAGGCCTTCGACGCGCGCGCCGACGGCTTCGTGCGGGCCGAGGGCGCGGGCGCCGTGGTCCTGCGCCGCACCGCCGAGGCGCTGGCCGACGGCGACCGCATCCTCGCCCGCGTGCTCGGCACCGGGGTCAACCAGGACGGGCGCACCCGCGGCATCTTCCTGCCCAGCGAATCCGCCCAGGTCGACCTGGCGCGCGAGACCGCGGCGCGGGCCGGGATCTCGCCCGCGCAGGTGCGCTACATCGAGGCCCACGGCACCGGCACCGCCATCGGCGACCCGATCGAGGCGCGCGCCGTCGGCGCGGTCTACGGCGCCGCCCAGGCCCCCGGCGCGCCCTGCGCCGTCGGTTCGATCAAGACCAACATCGGCCATCTCGAGGCCGGCGCCGGCGTCGCCGGCCTGATCAAGACCTGCCTGGTGCTGTCCCGGGGCGTCGTCCCCCCCAACCTGCATTTCGAGACGCCCAACCCCGAGATCGACTTCGCGGGCCTCGGGCTCGAGGTCGCCACCGAGGCGCGGCCCTTCGCCCCCGACCACCCCGGCGACGACCAGGCCCCGCCCTGCGCCGCGATCAACTCCTTCGGCTTCGGGGGGACCAACGCGCACGCGATCCTCGCCCCCCCGCCGAAGCCCCGTCCGGAGACCGCCCCCACGCCCCGGCCCGCGCAGGGCCTGGCGGCGCCGCTGCTGGTCTCGGCCCCCACGCCCGAGGCGCTGAAGGCCAACGCCGCGCGCCTCGCGCAGCGCCTGGCCGAGGACGACGCTCCGCTCGCCACGGTGCTGCGCGCCGCCGCCC
>CAXGVP010000646.1:0-2924 GCA_964013055.1 uncultured Albimonas sp. | reverse complement strand
GGGGCCCCCCGCCCGCCTGGCCGGCGGAGGGCGCCGGCGCCGCCCGCGAGCCTCGCCCGGGGCCTCCGCCGGCCAGGGGGCCGGGGCGCGGGACGCGCCTTGCGAAGCGTGCTATGCGCCGGGTTCCGCCCCGGCCCCGCCGCCCTCTCTCCTCGCCCGGACGACCCTCGCCCATGACCGACGCCTCGCCCCAGCTCCGCCCCCAGGTCGCCGACGCGCTGACCGCCGCCCTGCGCGCCGCCGACGCCGCCCGCCCCGCGGCGCTGGCGCATTTCCGGGCCGAGGGCCTGACCGCCGAGAACAAGGACGCCGCCGGCGGCTTCGACCCGGTCACCGCCGCCGACCGCGGCGTCGAGGCCGCGATCCGCGAGGTCCTGGCGCGCGAGCGTCCCGCCGACGGCGTGCTGGGCGAGGAGCAGGCCGCGCGCCCCTCCGCCTCGGGCCTGACCTGGGTGGTGGATCCCATCGACGGCACCCGCGCCTTCCTGATCGGCGCCCCCACCTGGGGCGTGCTGATCGGCCTGAACGACGGGACCCGCCCGGTGATGGGCGTGATGGACCAGCCCCATGTCGGCGAGCGGTTCTGGGGCGACGGCGACAGCGCCTGGTGGGCTCGCGACGGCCAGCCCCCCCGCCGGATGCGCGCCCGCCGGGGCGTCGCCCTGGCCGAGGCCCGGCTGTGCTCGACCTTCCCCGAGGTCGGAACCCAGGCCGAGCGCCTCGCCTTCGAGCGCGTCCGCGACCGCGTCCGCCTGACCCGCTACGGCCTCGACTGCACCGGCTACGCGCTGCTGGCGGCCGGCGGCGTGGACCTGGTGGTGGAGGCGGGGCTGCATGCATACGACATCCAGGCCCTGATCCCCATCATCGAGGGCGCCGGCGGCGTGGTCACGACCTGGGACGGCGGCGACCCCCAGGACGGCGGCCGCGTCCTCGCCGCAGGCTCGCCCGAGCTCCACGCCGAGGCCATGGCCCTCCTCGCCGCCTGACCGCGCCCCCGCTGGCCAGCCGCGCCGGGCCCGATCCGAGGCCTCCCCCCCACGCCGGCCGTCCTCCCGCCCCGAGCCGAGCCACGCCGCCCGAGGGTTCCGCTCCCCTCACGCCCGCGTTTCGCTTTCCGGGCGCCCCACCCGCCGCAGGGCGCCCCGGGCTGGATCCGGGGCCTCCTCCCCACGCCAGCCCCCCGCGCGCCCCGAGCCAACCTGCGCCGCCCGCGGGTCCCGCTCCCCTGACGCCCGCGTCTCGCTTGCCGGGCGCCCCATTCGCCACAGGGGGCGCCCCGGGCTCGACCCGGGGCCTCGACCCCGCGCCGGCCCTCCTTGCGACGCAAGCCGACACGCGCCGCCCGTGGGTCCTTCCCCCCCGGCCGCGCAGCCCTCAGTCCCCGCGAAGCGTCGCTGCGGCGGGGGCGGCCGCTGCCGGCGCAGGGGCGGAGGGGGGCGCCGCGCGCGGGGTGCATTGACTGCAACCGGGCGCCGCGTCAGGAAGCGCGGATGTCCGCCCCCGATCCCTCCTCCGCCGCGCGCCGGCCGCGACTCGACCAGGCCATGGTCGCGCGCGGCCTCGTCGACAGCCGCGCGCGCGCCCAGGCGCTGATCGCGGCCGGAGCGGTGACCGTCGACGGCGCGCCCGCCGCACGCGCCTCCGCCCGGGTGAGCGACGCCGCCGAGATCGCGCTGGTCGCCGATCCCCTGCCCTGGGTCTCGCGCGCCGCGCTGAAGCTCGCGCATGCGCTCGACGCCTTCGGCCTGACTCCGTCCGGCGAGGCGCTGGACCTCGGCGCCTCGACCGGCGGCTTCACGCAGGTGCTGCTGGCCCGCGGCGCCGCCCGGGTCCACGCCGTCGACGCAGGGCGCGACCAGCTCCACCCGACGCTGCGCGCCGACCCGCGGGTGGTCAGCCTGGAAAGCCTCAACGCCCGCGACCTCGCCCCGGACAGGGTCCCCGCGCCCGACTGGATCGTCGCCGACCTCTCCTTCATCGGGCTGGCCAAGGCCCTGCCGCCGGCGCTGGCCCTCGCCAATCCCGGCGCCCGCCTGGTCGCCCTGATCAAACCGCAGTTCGAGGCCGGCCCCGCCGACGTCGGCCGCGGCGGCCTGGTGCGCGACCCCGCCGTCCACGCCCGCGTCCGCGCCGAAGTCCGCGCCTTCCTCGAATCCTCCCGCTGGACCGTCACGCACGAGGGCGAAAGCCCGATCGAAGGCGGCGACGGCAACCGGGAATTCCTCATCGCAGCGGAGAAGCCCCGATGACCGACGCCGCCCCCGATCGTTCCGCGGCCGAGCTCGAGATCGAGATCGCCCGCCTCGGCCGCCACGGCGACGGCGTCGACGCCGCCGGAGAGGTCTTCGCCCCCCTGACCCTGCCCGGAGAGACCGTGCGCGGCGCCGTCGTCGGCGGCCGCATGGAGACGCCCGGGATCCTGACGCCCGCGCCCGAGCGCGAGACGCCCCCCTGCCCCCATTTCGGAACCTGCGGCGGCTGCGCGCTGCAGCACGCCTCCGACGCCTTCGTCGCCGACTGGAAGCGCGAGCGGGTGATCGAGGCGCTGGCCTCCCGCGGGCTCTCGGCCGAGGTGCGCCCCACCGCCACCTCGCCCGCCGGGACCCGTCGGCGCGCCACCTTCTCCGCCCGCAGCACCCGCGCCTCGGCCATCATCGGTTTCCATGAGCGGCGCGAGGCGCGCCTCGCCGAGGTCCCCGGCTGCCTGCTGCTCGTCCCCGAGATCCTGGCCGGGATCGAGGGCCTGCGCGCCATCGTCGTCGCCGGCGCCGGGCGGCGCGGAGAGATGAAGCTGGCGGTCACCGCCACCGAGGCCGGCCTCGACGTCGACGCCCGGGGGGGGCGCAAGCTCGACGCCGGCCTGCGGGTGGATCTGGCGGCGGCGGCGGCCCGGGCCGGGCTCGCCCGCCTGTCGTGGGAAG
>CAXGVP010000645.1:0-2930 GCA_964013055.1 uncultured Albimonas sp. | reverse complement strand
CAGCGCGGCATCAGGGGGGCGCTGTCCCTGGGGTCGGGGGTCAGCGGCTCGCCGGGGGCGTGGGCGCAGAGCGCCTCGTCCCAGCGCGGCTCGCCGGTGAAGGCCAGCGCCCAGGGGTCCAGCAGCAGTTTCGCGGCGTTGAAGCGGTGGCCGGCGGCGGGATCCCAGGGGCCGTGGGCGCGCAGGGCGTAGAGCTGGCCTTCCTCGATCCCGTCGACATGGGCGTGGCGGATGTCGCCGGTGCGGCCGGGCAACGGCAGGCGCGCGGTCTCGCGGCCGTCTTCGTCGAACAGGCACAGCTCGATCCGCTCGGCATGGGCCGAGAGCACGGCGATGTTGGCCCCCGTCGCGGTCAGGCGCAGGCCGAGGGCGGCGGGCGATCCGGGGGTGACGCGCAGGCTCATGCGGCCGCCGGCGCGAGGCGGCGGTAGAGGGCGGCGTAGGCCTGGGCGCTCTCGTCCCAGCCGACGGGGTGGGACATGGCCTTGCGGGTCAGCTTCGACCAGGCTTTTGGATTGCGATGCACGTCGCAGGTCCTCCGGATCGCGAGGGCGAGGTCGGCCACGTCGTCGGGCGCGTGAAGAAACCCGGTGGCGGCGCCCGAGCGCAGGGCGGCCGCGTTGGCGTCGACGATGGTGTCGGCGAGCCCCCCGGTCCGCGCCGCCACCGGCGCGGTCCCATAGCGCAGGCCGATCAGCTGGGTCAGGCCGCAGGGCTCGAAGCGGGACGGGATCAGGATCGCGTCGGCCCCGGCCTGCAGCAGATGCGAGGCGGGCTCGTCATAGCCGATCTCGACGCCGATGCGGCCGGGGTGGGCCTCGGCGGCGGCGAGCCAGCCCCGCTCCAGCTCCTCGTCGCCCGAGCCGATGACGGCCAGCGCCGCCCCCTCCTCCAGCAAGGCCGGCAGCGCCTCGAGCAGCAGGTCGAGGCCCTTCTGCCGGGTCATGCGCGAGACGACGCAGAACAGCGGCGCGCCGGGGGCGGGCTCGATCCCGAAGCGGGCGCAGACGGCGGCGCGGTTGGGGGCCTTCAGGCGCGGGCGGTCGTAGTTGGCGGCCAGCGCCGGGTCCGTGGCCGGGTCCCACACCGCGGTGTCGATGCCGTTGAGGATGCCCTCGAGGTCGCCGGCCCGGTGGCGCAGCAGCCCGTCCAGCCCCCAGCCGAATTCCGGCGTCAGCAGCTCGCGCGCATAGGTCGGCGAGACGGTGGTGATCCGCTCGGCATGGGCGAGGCCGGCCTTGAGGAAACTGATGCGGCCGTGGAACTCGACATGGTCGGGGGTGAACATCGCCGAGGGCAGCGCCAGGTCGCCCAGCAGCTCGGGGCCGAACATGCCCTGGAAGGCGACGTTGTGGATGGTGATCACGGCGCGCGGCGCCTCCGGCCCGATCAGGCGCAGATAGGTGGGGACCAGCCCCGCCTGCCAGTCATGGGCGTGCACCGCGTCGGCCCGCCAGCCGTCCAGCCCCCAGGCCGCGACCCCCGCCCCCAGCCAGGACAGCAGCCCGAAGCGAAGATGGTTGTCCGGCCAGTCGCGCCGGTCCGGCCCGGTGTAGGGGCCGCCGGCGCGATCGTAGAGGGGCGACTGCACCAGGATCAGGTCCAGCCCCTCGGCCTCCCCCTCCAGCAGCCGCGCCGCGCCGAAGGGGGTGGCCCAGTCGTGGGCGCGCAGGCCGCCCAGCCGCTCGGCCAGGCCTGGGTAGGCCGGCAGCAGGGTGCGCATCCGCACCCCCAGCGGCGCCAGCGCGCCGGGCAGCGCGCCGGCCACGTCGGCGAGCCCTCCGGTCTTCACCAGCGGCGCGCATTCCGAGACGACGGAGAGGATCTGCAAGGGGCGGCTCCGGCAAGAGATGCGTCAGGATGGGCCGAGGTCAGGATGCACGCCCGCGGACCCGCGGGCTCAGGATGCACGCCCGCGGACCCGCGGGCAATGAACGGGAGGCCGCAGGACCTGCGGCGCTCCGGCCCCGACAAGGACCGGGGAAGCTTGACGAAAGATTGACGCCGCCGGGGCGCGCCCGCCCCCAGCCCGGCCCCCCTGCCCCATCCCCCTTTCCCGCGCTCAGCCCTGCAGCGCCGGCGCCCGCGGCGGCTTCTGGAACAGCGAGGCGACGGCCGCCCCCGCCAGCAGGATCGGCGCGCTCCACAACCCGGCCGAGACGTCGCCGGTCGCGTCCGAGACCCAGCCCGACAGGATCGGTCCCGCCGACTGCCCCACCGCGAAGCAGATGGTCATCGCGGCCACCGCGGCGGCGATGGTCTCCGCCCGCAGGTGCCGCTGGGCGATGATGGCGATCGAGCTCGGCCCCGCCATCACGCTCCCCCCGTAGAGGACGGCCGAGGCGTAGGCGCCGACCGGCCCCGGCCAGATCAGCACCGGCATCGCCCCCACCAGCGTCGCCGCATAGGCCAGCGCCGGCCCGCGGTTGGAGGGCAGCCGCCCCAGCGCCCGCCCCCAGATCACCGAGGAGAACACCCCCACCGCCCCCATCACGATCCAGAAGGAGGAGGCGAGCGTCTCCGATCCCCCCTGCGCCTTGAGCATGGCGATGACGAAGGTGGTCCAGCCCGCGTAGCCCGCGCCGAAACAGGTGTAGGCGACGGTGGTGGGCAGGATGTGCAGCGCGTCCGCCCGCGCCAGCCGGCCGCCCTTGCGCGCCGCCCCCGGCGGCGTCGCGGCCCGCGCGGCGGGCAGCGCGGCCGCGGTCCCCAGCGCCGCCAGGGCCCCCAGCACCAGCCAGCCGGCGCGCCAGCCGCTCTCGTCCAGCCCCGCCGCCGCCGGCACCGCCAGCCCCGAGAGCACGATCCCCGCCGCCGGCCCGGCCGAGTAGATGCCCACCAGCACCCCCCGCCGCTCCGGCGAGGCGCCCGGCGCCGCCCCTCCCGCCAGCGCCGCGCCCAGGATGTAGGCGAAGGCGCCGAAGAACCCG
>CAXGVP010000644.1:0-2932 GCA_964013055.1 uncultured Albimonas sp. | reverse complement strand
GTCCAGCGCCTCGGCCTGCACGGCGGTGCGGGGGAAGCCGTCGAAGATCGCGCCGGCGGCGGTGTCGGGCCCGGCCAGCCGGTCGCGCAGGATGGCGATGACGATCTCGTCGGAGACCAGCCCGCCGGCCGCCATCACGTCCTTCGCCGCGAGGCCGGCCGGGGTCCCGGCCGCCACCGCCTCGCGCAGCAGGTCGCCGGTCGAGAGCTGCACCAGCCCGTAGCGCTCCTGCAGGATGCGGGCCTGCGTGCCCTTGCCCGCGCCCGGAGGGCCGAGCAGCACCAGGTCCGCGGGCCGGTCGTTGAACCGATTGCCGTCCATGGGTCCGTCCCTCCTCAGGCGTCGATGCGGTTGGCGATCAGGTCGTCGACCACGGCCGGGTCGGCGAGCGTCGAGGTGTCGCCCAGGGCCTCGGTCTCGTTCTCGGCGATCTTGCGCAGGATCCGGCGCATGATCTTTCCGCTGCGGGTCTTGGGGAGCCCAGGCGCCCACTGGATCGCATCCGGCTTCGCGATCGGCCCGATCTCGGTCCGCACCCAGTTCGCCAGTTCCGTGCGCAGCGCGTCCGAGGGCTCGACCCCGTCCATCAGCGTCACGTAGCAGTAGATGCCCTGGCCCTTCAGCGCGTGGGGGCAGCCGACCACGGCGGCCTCGGCGACCTTCTCGTGGGCGACCAGCGCGCTTTCGACCTCGGCCGTGCCCATCCGGTGGCCGGAGACGTTGATCACGTCGTCCACGCGGCCGGTGATCCAGTAATAGCCATCCTCGTCCCGCCGGCAGCCGTCGCCCGAGAAGTAACAGCCCTTGAACATCTCGAAGTAGGTCTGGGCGAAGCGCTCATGGTCCTGCCAGATGGTGCGCATCTGGCCGGGCCAGCTGTCCTTGATGGCCAGCACGCCCTCGGCGGGGCCCTCCAGCTCGCGGCCCTGGTCGTCGAGCACCACCGGCTGCACGCCGAAGAAGGGCAGGGTGGCCGAGCCGGGCTTGGTCGCGGTGGCGCCGGGCAGGGGGGCGATCAGGATGCCGCCCGTCTCGGTCTGCCACCAGGTGTCGACGATGGGGCATTTCCCCTTGCCGACGGCGTCGTTGTACCAGTTCCAGGCCTCGGGGTTGATCGGCTCGCCGACCGAGCCGAGGATGCGCAGGGAGCTCAGGTCGCAGGCCTCGACCGGCGCCGTCCCCTTGCCCATCAGCGCGCGGATCGCGGTGGGAGCGGTGTAGAACTGGGTGACGCGGTGCTTCTCGCAGACCTGCCAGAAGCGCCCCGCATCCGGATACGTGGGCACGCCCTCGAACATCAGCGTGGTCGCGCCGTTCGCCAGCGGGCCGTAGACGATGTAGCTGTGCCCGGTGACCCAGCCCACGTCGGCGGTGCACCAGTAGACGTCGCCGTCCTTGTAGTCGAAGACATACTGGTGGGTGATCGCGGCGTAGACGAGATAGCCGCCGGAGGTATGCACCACCCCCTTGGGCTTGCCCGTCGACCCGGAGGTGTAGAGGATGAACAGCGGATCCTCGGCCCCCACCTCGGCGGGCGGGCAGTCGGCGGAGACCTCGGCCGCCATCGCCTCGTAGGCGTGGTCGCGGCCCTCGACCCAGTCGACCTGGCCGCCCGTGCGCGCCACCATCAGCAGCTTCACCTTGTCCGAGCAGCGCCGCAGGGCCTTGTCGCAGTTCGACTTCAGCGCCGTCGTGCGTCCGCCGCGGGGCGCGTGGTCGGCGGTGATCACCAGCTTCGCGCCGCAGTCGTTCACCCGGTCGGCCAGCGCATCCGGGCTGAAGCCCGCGAAGACCACCGAGTGGATGGCCCCGATCCGCGCGCAGGCCAGCATCGCATAGGCCGCCGCGGGGATCATCGGCAGGTAGATCACCACCCGGTCGCCCTTCGCGACCCCCAGCGCCTTGAGCACGTTGGCGAAACGCGAGACCTCGGCGTGGAGCTGCGCGTAGGAGATGTGCTGGGCGGGCTCCTCGGGGTCGTCGGGCTCGAACAGGATCGCGGTCTGCCCGGCGCGGGTCGCCAGATGGCGGTCGATGCAGTTCGCCGCCACGTTCAGCGTCCCGTCCTCGAACCAGCGGATCGAGACCTCGCCCGGCCCGAAGGAGGTGTTCTTCACCGAGCTGTAGGGGCGCATCCAGTCGAGGCGCCGGCCCTCCTCGCCCCAGAACGCTTCGGGGTCCGCGACGGAGCGGGCGTGCATCTGCGCATAGCGCGCGGCGTCGGCATGGGCGCTCGCGGCGATGCCGGCGGGGGGCGCGTGGACGGCGGCCTCGACGGCGGTCTTGGGCTGGATGGTCATGGGTCCTTCCTCCGCTTGCGACGCGATTGATCCTGGGGGGGCGTTGGCGGCCGCGCCGGGCGTCTTTGTAAAAAGAGGGTTATCAAGGAAGCCGCCAAAAGTCGATTTACTTCGCATTAACAGTAACTTGCACTGTAAATAATTTGCTGACGCGAACGTAAGTTTAGTCAAGCAAGCGACCCCTCGCTCGGTTATCCGAGAGGTTTCAAGGGCGTCCGCGACGCAGCGGAAGCGGTTTCCCCGGGCAATCGTCGACGGCGCCCGCGGCGTCGGCCTCCGACGCGCCTCGCCGGCCGCCTGCCGGCGGTCAGTCGCTCCGCGGCGGGGCGTCGCAGAGGGCTCGCGCACGGGGCGGGGCGGCTCGAATCGCGACGCGCGCAGGGGAGGTGACGCAGCGAGGCGAGGGGGTTGCGCAGGCGTCGCCGACCGACCGGCCGGCAAGTCTTGCCTCCGCCCGCCGCGCGCCCCATCGTGCCCGCCGAAGACGCCCTGAAGGGAGGGATCCGCGCATGAAGGCGATCCAGGCCGCGAGCCTCGAGTCGATCGACGCCTACCGGCAGGTCGAGCTGCCCGACCCCGAGCCGGGTCGCGGCGAGGTCCGCCTGCGGGTGGCCTTCTGCGGGGTGGGCTAT
>CAXGVP010000643.1:0-2932 GCA_964013055.1 uncultured Albimonas sp. | reverse complement strand
ACGGGGTGGCAGCGCAGGGCGGGCCCGCGGCCCTCGCCCGCCAGGATCGCGGCGGCGCGGGCCACCGCCTCGCGCGGGGCGGCGTAGGGGATGATCTTCACCGTCGCCACCATGGTGCGCGGCGACAGGCGCGACCAGTCGGCGAGCGTCGAGACGGTGATCGCCTCGTCCACCGCGTTGGCCGCATCGATCCGCGCCCGGTCGACGCGCAGCACCCCGGTCGAGAGCGCGTGCAGGTTCGCCCGCCCGGTGAACGGCGCCCCGCGGGTGACGCCCAGCGCCATCGGGTCCGGCGCCAGCGCCGCGGCCAGCGTCGCGGCGGCCTGGTCCTCGGAGAGGTCGCCGGGGCCGAGGCGGGCGGCGGTGACCGTCGAAAATCCGGCCTCGCGCAGGGCGGCCAGGTCCTCCGCCGTCAGCGCCCCGCCCTTCTTCAGCCGCCGCCCCGCGGCGGTGAGGGAATGGGCGAGCACGGCGCCCTCGGCCTCCTCCAGCGGGAGGGGGCCGAACTTCATGCCCGAGGCTCCCGCGGCGGGACCATCGCCCGGCTCAGGCCGCGTCGCGCGCGGCGGCGGGGGCCTTCGCGCCGGGACGGGTGTCGGGGCGGCGCAGGCGCTCGGTCATCTGGGCGAGCGCGGAGATGGCGATCTCCGCCGGCGTCGCCGAGCCGATGTCGGCGCCCAGCGGGCTGTCGATGCGCGCGATCTCCTCGGCCGAGAAGCCCTCGGCCTCCAGCCGCGCCACCCGTTTGGCATGGGTCTTCTTCGACCCCAGGCAGCCCAGGTAGAAGATCGGCGAGCGGATCGCGCGGGCGATCGCCGGGTCGTCCAGCTTGGGATCGTGGGTCAGGGTGATCACGGCGGTGCGGGCGTCGAGCCCGATCTTCTCCAGCGCCTCGTCCGGCCAGTCGTGCAGGATCGTCTCGCCCGGGAAACGGGCCTGCGAGCCGAAGGCGTCCCGCGGATCCACCAGCGTGGCGTCGTAGCCCGCCACCCTGGCCATCGGCATCAGCGCCTGGGCGATATGCACCGCCCCCACCACCACCAGCCGCAGCGGCGGGTTGTGGACGCCGAGGAACCAGCCGTCCTCGGACATCCCCGAGCGGTCGGTGCGCAGGCGGCTCGCGGCCTCGGCCTGCAGCGGGCCCTCGCCGGTCCCGTCGGGGAGCGCGCGCTCCCAGCTCTCGGGCTTCACCGCCCAGGCGACGGCGCGGCGGGAGGCGCGGGCGTCGGCCAGCGCCTGCACTTCCGCGACCGAGGGGCCCTGGCCGACGCCGATCGGCTCGACCATCACCCGGATCGTGCCGCCGCAGGCGAGGCCGACGGCGAAGGCCTCGTCGTCGGAAACGCCGAACTCCAGCATCCGGCAGGTCCCGTCCTCGAGCGCGTCCATCGCCTCGACCATCACCGCGCCCTCGACGCAGCCGCCGGAGACGGAGCCCATGATCTCGCCCTCGGCGGAGATCACCAGTTGGGAGCCGGCGGGGCGGGGGGCCGAGCCCCAGGTCTGCACCACGGTGGCCAGCGCCGCGCGCTTGCCCTGGGCGATCCAGTCGAGGGCGATTTCGGGGATGCGGTCGTGATCGGCGACGGACATGGCGTCCTCCCGGGGTTCGGGGGCGGAGGGATGGGCCGCGCGGGGCGGAGGGCCTCCCGTCTACATAAGGGCGAGGGGCGGGGTCGCGCCAGTGCGCCTTCGCAACAAGGCGGGCGAGGGGTCCCGGGGACGGAGGCGCCCTGCGGGCGGGCTTGGCATGCGCGCCTGGCGGCGCGGGCGGGCTGGCGCCCGCAGGGGGCGCTTCTGGAACCCACCCAAGAACAAGGCCCGCGCCTGTCCTCCGCAGCCGTCCGTCGCTGAAGATGCCTGAGCGACTCGCCCGGCCCCGTCAAGGACGAGCCCCCTTCGGGGGTCGCTTCGCTCTCCTTGACGGGGCCGGGCGAGTCGCTCTGATCGGCATCAGCGACGGACGGCTCCGGAGAACAGGCGCTCGCGGCGGGGGCCGTGGCGGGCCGGGGTCCGGGGCGGGCGGGGCGCTGGTACGGCAGAAGAGGCGCCCGGCGGGCGGGCGCCTCCGGCGCGGGGATCAGCTGCGCTTCTGGATGGCGCGGTCGGCGCGGGAGACCTGCTTGGGGTGGCAGTTGCGCGAGCCGGAGCGGCGGCCGTCGGTGTTGTAGGTCACCGTGCAGCCGTCGTTGAAGGTCACCGTGGCCGAGCCGTTCTTGTGCCGGTTCACCGTCAGCCCGCCGCCGCCGCGGTCGTCGGCGTCGTCCTGCACAGCGGCGTCCGCCCGCTCGACCTGGCCGGCGCGGCAGGCCTGCGAGCCGGAGCGGCGGCCGTCCTGGTTGTAGGTGACGATGCAGCCGTTGTCGTAGCGCACGGTGTAGGAGCCGTTCGCATTACGGTTCACCTGCGGCGCGCCGCCGCCGGGCTGGGCCATGAGCGGATCCTGCTGGGCGCAGGCGGAGAGGGCGAGGATCGCCGAAGCGGCGAGGAGGGGGAGCGCTTTGATCATCATGCCCGCGATGGTAGCGCGCCCGGGGCCTGTGTCACGCGGCGATTTCATGGCGCGGCCGCAGCCGAGGCCTCCGGGTCGAGATCGAAGCGGACCAGGCCCCGCGCCTCCAGCCACGGGTCGAGGGCGGGGTCGGCGAGAAACCGGTGCAGCCGGGCGGCGGCGGCGCCCGCCCCGGGGGCGAGAAACATCGACATGCGGATCGCGGGGATCAGCGCCTCGGGGAACAGGCCGGCCAGCTCCAGCCCCGGATACGACAGCACGGTGGTCAGCGGCGCCGCCGCAAGCTCCGCCCGTCCGTCGATGACGGCGGCCGCGGGCTCCCCGCCGCCCATGGGCCGGATCGCCGGGGCCTCCGCGCCGGTCAGCCCGAGCCGGTCGAGCGCGGCGAGGAAGGCCTTGCCGCTCGTGCCCGGCGCCGTG
>CAXGVP010000642.1:0-2939 GCA_964013055.1 uncultured Albimonas sp. | reverse complement strand
AGCGTGGGGCGGTCGGCCTCCCGCTCGATGCCGCCGGTTCCGAAGAGGTAGACGCGGTCGGCGATCTCAAGGACCCGCTCCAGGCTCTGCTCGACCAGCAGCAGGGTCAGGCCGGCCTCGGCGCGCAGCTCGGCGAGGATGTCGTAGACGCGGTCGACCATCTGCGGGGCGAGGCCCAGCGACGGCTCGTCGATCATCAAGAGGCGCGGGCGGGCCACTAGGGCGCGGGCGATCACCAGCTGCTGCTGCTCGCCGCCCGAGAGGCCCTGGCCGAGGTGACGGTAGCGCTCGCGCAGGATCGGGAAATGGTCGAGCAGGCGGTCGAGGTCGCGGCGCAGCTCGGCCCGCGCCTCGCGAGGGCGGGCGGCGGCGGCGACGGTCAGGTTCTCTTCCACCGTCAGCGAGCCGAAGACCTCGCGGCCCTCGGGGACCAGCGAGACGCCGCGGCGGGCGCGGGCCTCGGGCGAGAGGCGGGTCAGGGGCGTGTTTCCCAGCCGGATCTCGCCGCCGGAGGCGGGGCGGCCGCCGGCGATGGCCTGCAGGGTGGAGGTCTTGCCGGCGCCGTTGGCGCCCACCAGCGCCACGGCCTCGCCCTGCCCCACGCGCAGGGAGACGTCGCGCACCGCGGCGATGCGGCCGTAGTGGACCGAGAGGCCGGAGACGGTCAGCAGGTCGCTCATTCCGCGGCCTCCGCGGAGGCGCCGCGGCGGCGGCCGAGGTAGGCGCGCGCCACCCCCGGGTCGAAGCGCACCTGCTCGGCGGGGCCGACCGCGATGGTGCGGCCGCCGTCGAGGACGTGCAGGTCGCGGCAGAGCTGCATGACGACGTGCATGTTGTGCTCGATCAGCAGGACGCCGCAGCCGAAGGCGGCGGGGAGGCCCGCGACCAGCTCGATCAGCGCCTCGTTCTCCTGCGCGTTGAGGCCGGCGGCGGGCTCGTCCAGCAGCAGGAAGCGCGGCGAGGAGGCGAGCGCGCGGGCGATGCCCACGCGGCGCTCGTCGCCATAAGGGATCGAGCGGGCCTCGGCGCGGGCGAACCGGGCGAGGTCCAGGCGCTCCATCAGCGCCTCGGCGCGGGCGCGGGCGGCGCGGCGGCGCAGGCCGCGGGCGAGGGCGGCGGCCTCGATGTTCTCGCGCACCGTGAGGCGACCGAAGAGGCGCACGTTCTGGAAGGTGCGCGCGACGCCGGCCGAGACCACGGCGGAGGGGTCGCCGGGGGGCAGCGCGCGGCCGTCGACGTGGACCTCGCCCTCGGCAGGCGTCACGAAGCCGGAGAGGACGTTGACCAGCGTGGTCTTGCCGGCGCCGTTGGGGCCGATCAGGCCGAGGATCTGGCCCTGCGAAAGGCGGATCGAGACGTCGGACAGCACCGTCAGGCCGGAGAAGCGCACGGCGGCGCCGCGCGTCTCCAGCAGGGCCCCGGCCCCCGTTTCGGGGGGCCGGGAGGGGAGGGAGGGGGTCATCGCCCGTCCCCCGCCGCTCAGTTCCACCACTCGACGTAGCCGCCGGCGGCGGGGTCGTAGTAGCCCAGCGGGGTCGGCTCGCCGCCCTCGTAGCCCACGATCAGCGTGGCGCGGGAGGTGTTGATGTGCAGGTCGGGGGTGAAGGTGGTGGGGCCGACCAGCAGGGGCTCGGCGTCGAATTTCTCGAGCTCCGCCATCACCGCGTCGGGCTCGACCGAGCCGGCGCGCTCGGCCGCGCGGGCCCAGGCGTAGACGGCGGAATAGCCGGAGACCGCGAGACCGCCCGACGCCGGCGGCTCGCCGTCGTTGCGGGCCTTGAACCGCTCGAGGAACTCGGCGATCGCGGGGCGCGGGTCGTCGCCGCGGGCCGAGGAATAGGAGCCGTAGTAGACCGCATCCAGCGCCTCGGCCGAGAGGGCGGAGCGCCACTCGTCCCCGTCGAAGCCGACGCCGCCCATGATCGGGGCGGTGATGCCCGCGGCGCGGATCTGGCGGATCACGGCGGGCATGGCGGGGGTGACGCCGGCCAGCATGATCACGTCGGGCGCGGTCTCCAGCGACGCGAGGCGCGAGACCTGGGCGGCCACCGAGGGGTCGGAGATCTGGTAGCTGTCCTCGCCCAGCAGGGCGTCCTCGCCGGCCGTCTCGATCCACTTGGCCTTGAAGCCGGCGCCCAGCGACTTGGTGTATTCCAGCGCGGTGTCGGTCAGGAGGTAGCCGGTCTTCCAGCCCATCTCCTGATGGGCCCAGTCGGCGAGCAGGGCGCCGGCGCCGGCGGCCTCGGTCGCCATGGTGAAGACGTAGGGCCCGATGGCCTTGTTGCCGAGCTTGATGTCCGCGCCGTTGGTCGAGAAGGCGAGCACGCCCTCCTGGTTCGCGACCAGCGCGGCCGGGCCGCCCATGTCGAAGTCGGCGGAGACGATCATCATCACCGCGCCTTCGTTGACCAGCGACTGGGCGGCCTTGGCGCCCTCGGCCCGGTCGGTCTTGGTGTCGACGTGGATGAACTCGATCGGGCGGCCGAGCACGCCGCCGGCGTCGTTGATCTCGGCGACGGCCACCTGGGCGGCGGCGACGGGGCCCTCGTCATAGGGGGCCATCCAGCCCGAGGACGCGGTCGCGGCGCCGATCACCACCGGGTCGGCGGCCAGCGCGGGCGAGAACATCAGCGGCGCTGCGGCCGCAAGGGCGGCAAGCGCGGAAACGGTGCGATACATGCGGACGACCTCCAAGTCGGCGGGGTCCGGGCGTCCTCCGGTCGGTCTTGTTGGTCCTCGCCGGTCTGCGCCGGCGCGGGACGGATCAGGCCGCGCAGGCGGCGGGGCGGGCCTCGGGGGCGCCGAGCAGCGCCTCCAGCCGGTCGGCGTCGCGGGCGAGCCCGGCGGGGGTCATCACGGCGGCCACCACCCGGTCGGGGCGCACCAGCAGCCACTGGCCGGCGTGGCGGGCGAGCGCCTCGGTCAGGCGGTGGTCGGTG
>CAXGVP010000641.1:0-2943 GCA_964013055.1 uncultured Albimonas sp. | reverse complement strand
GCACGCGGTCGCCGCGCGCGCGATCGTGCCCGACGACCGCGAGGGCATCGCCGAGGCGCTGCGCGGCTGGATCGCGGACCCCGTCGTGGACGTGGTGATCTCCACCGGCGGCACCGGCCTGACCGGGCGGGACGTCACCGTCGAGGCCCACCGCGACGTCTACGAGAAGGAGATCGACGCCTTCGGCACGATCTTCGCGGTGGTCTCGATGGGCAAGATCGGGACCTCCGCCGTGCAGTCGCGCGCCTGCGGGGGGGTCGCGGGGGGCACCTATCTCTTCGCGCTGCCCGGCTCCCCGGGCGCCTGCCGGGACGCCTGGGACGAGATCCTGCAGGCGCAGCTCGACTACCGCCACAAGCCCTGCAACTTCGTCGAGATCATGCCCCGCCTCGACGAGCACATGAGGCGCAAGTGACCCGCCATCCCGGTCCCGTCGGCCCCGCGCAGGGAGACCCGGACGAGGCCTTCGCCCTCGCCGCCCCCTGGCAGGACCCGGGCGCCGAGGCTGCGGCGGCGGTCTACGCGCTCGACCCCGCCGGCCGCATCCTGATGCAGCTTCGCGACGACGTGGCAGGGCTTGCGGGCGGGGGCATGTGGTCGCCCTTCGGCGGCGGCGTCGAGCCTGGAGAGACCCTGCGCGAGGCCGCCGTGCGCGAGTTCCTCGAGGAGACCGGCCTGCGCGTGGCCTCCGACCGGCTGGTCCCCTGGGCCCGCGCGATCTCCGGCCGGGCGAGCCGGATGCGCCTCTACACCTACCTCGTCCGCCTGCCGGCGCCGGTGGAGGAGATCCGGCTGGGCGAGGGGGCGGGCTTCGCGCTGCTCACCCCCCGCCAGGTCCGCGCCGCGCCCCTGACCCAGGCGCTCGCCCAGGCGAGCCTGCGCCTCGCCGACCGGGTCGAGGCCGGGGACCTGCCGCCCCTCCCCTGAACTTCTCCCCCGATACCGGACCCTGCCGCCCTCGCCGGTTGCAGCATGGCGGGGCCCCTTGCCGAACAGGGGGCCCCGAGTCGCCCACCGCCAGAGGCCAGAGCGAACGGACCGCCGCCTCATGACGATGGCGCCGTTCGCCGGCGGCAAGAGGCGCTGCGTCAGGCCGAGGCGCCTTCCGGCGCGCGGCTACGGTCTCCCGGCGTCTGCACTGGGCGCGCTTGGCGAACGGCGGCGCATACGGCCGGCGTCGAGAGGCCCCGGGTCAAGCCCGGGGCGCCCCTGGGGCGGGCGTGCTTTCGCGCCACTTGCCGGCGGCGCAGCTTGGCGAACGGCGGCGCGCACAGCCGTCGGGGATAGGCCCCGGGTCAGGCCCGGGGCGCTTTCGGGCGCGCGGCTACGGTCTCCCGGCGTCTGCCTTCGGCGCGGTTTGGCGAACGGCGGCGCATTCGGCCGGCGTCGAGAGGCCCCGGGTCAAGCCCGGGGCGCCTTGTGACGCGCGGGCCTGTCCTCAAGACGCTTGCCCTCCGGCGGATGGGGGCGCCCGGCGTTCGCCAGCGGCGGCGCCGGCGGCGCCGGCGGCGCGAGGCGGCGACGGGGGGCGCGAGCGCCGGCGCCTCGGGAGATCCTCGGACATGCCCGGGGCGCTCGCGGCGGGCGCGAGCCGGGGGGCTTTCGCGAGCCGGAGATGGCTGGCGCGAGCCGGGGCGCGGCCGGGCAAGCAGGTGGGGGGGAGGGCGCGGGCGCAGGTCGCTGGTTCGGCGGGCATTCAGCCGATGGGGCAGCACGCGCGCGGGGGGCCTGAATGCGAACCGCCCGCGCCGGGGGGGCGCGGGCGGGGATCGGAGCGGGCGGAGACGCCGGGCGTCAGCCCGAGACGGCGGCCGTGTCGGCGTCGCCCTTGGGCTCGTCGCCGCCGGCCTGGGCCTCGCCCTCGGCCGGCTTGTCGCGCCGGGTGCGGCGACGGCGGGCGCGGGGACGCGGAGCCTCCTCGCCCGCCTCGGGCGTGGCGACCAGGGAGGAGCCGTCGTCCGGGTCCTCGGTCTCGATGGTCTGCAGGCCGCCGGAGGCCTCGACCTCCTTCGCGGGCTCCCGCGCGGCGTCGGACTTGCGGCTGCGCTTGCCGGCGCCCTCGGGCTTGCCGCCCTCGGCGCGCGGGCTCTCGTCCTTGCGGCTTTCGTCCCGGCGGCTCTCTTCCCGGCGGCTTTCGGCGGCCGGGGCCTCGGGCTGGGGCTGCTCGGCCGACGGCTGGGGCTGGCGGCCCTCGTCGTCGTCGCGCCGGGCGTGGCCGTTCATCTGGGGCTGCTGGCCCGAGGGCTGGTTCTGCTGCTGGTGCGCCTGCTGCTCGGCCTGCGCGGCCGAGAGCATCCGCAGGTAGTGCTCGGCATGCTGCAGGAAGTTCTCCGCCGTCACGCGGTCGCCCGCGGTCTGGGCGTCCCGCGCCAGCTGCTCGTACTTGTCGATGATCTGCTGGGGGGTGCCGCGCACCTTCCCTTCGGGCCCCGCGCTCTCGAAGACGCGGTTGACCACGTTGCCGAGGCCCTTGGGCCGGTTGTTCTTGCCGCGATTGCGGTTCGACTTCTGCGATGGTCTCATGTCGTCTGGTTCTCTGCCCGATCCATGCGCAGCCGATCCCCTTCCCGGAGCATCGGCCGGTCACCGTGGCGGCTCGGGGCAAGAAGCCCAACTCCCGCGACTACGATGCGATTGGCTGTTCGTCACGCCCAGCGCCTGCAAACCCCTCTCGCAGGGGGCGTCTCCGACGAACACGACTACCGTTATATGCGGTTGGGGCCTCGGCGCAAGGGCGCGGCGCCCGTATTTCATTCAAAATCGCCGCTCATTTCCGCGGCGCGGCGGAATTCCAGCGCCCGCGGCCGCTCGTCGAGGTCGCGATGCGCCGCCACGAGGGCGAAGCCGCGCTCGGCGAAGATCGCGGCGACGGCGTCCTCCTGCCCGGCGCCGATCTCCAGGATCGCGCGGCCCCCGGGCGCCAGCGCGCCGTCGAGCCCCGCC
>CAXGVP010000640.1:0-2945 GCA_964013055.1 uncultured Albimonas sp. | reverse complement strand
CCGGGGCGCGCGCCTGCGGCGCGCGGCGGCGCCTGCGGCGCCGGCGCCCGACATCGGGCGCCACGGCCCCGACGCGGGCGCCCGGAAGTCCTGCGACGATCTCCCCTTGACCTTCCAGCGACTGGAAACCCTATATCCGGCGCCGAGCCAAGGAGCCGGATGATGAAAGACTCAGCCTTCCAGGAACTTGACCTGTCGACCGAGTCGCCCGCCGCCCCGCCGGGGATGGCGATCTCGGTCGCGGGGATGACCTGCGCCGGCTGCGCGGGGCGGGTGGAGCGCACGCTTGCCGCCCTGCCGGGCGTCGCCTCGGCGCAGGTGAACCTGGCGCTGGAGCGGGCGGACCTGACGCTCGCCGGCGCCTCTGCCGCCGGGATCTCCGCCGCCCTGCGCGAGGCCGGCTTCGCCGCCCGCGAGGAGACCGTGAGCCTGACCCTGCGCGGCATGACCTGCGCCGGCTGCGCGGGCCGCATCCAGCGGGCGCTGGAGGCGGTTCCGGGGGTGGTGGAGGCGCCGGTCAACCTCGCGCTCGACCGGGCCGAGGTGCGCCGCCTGCGCGGGACGGCGGAGGACGCCGAGCTGCTCGCCGCCGTGAGATCCGCGGGCTACGAGGCCGCCCTCGCCCCGGACGGCGCCGTGGCGGCCGAGGACCCCCACGCAAGCGCCGGACGCCTGGACCTGCCGCTGGCGGCCCTGCTGACCGCGCCGCTGCTGGCGCAGATGGTCGCCATGCAGATCGACCCCAGCTGGCGGATGCCGGGCTGGGCGGAACTGATCCTCGCCACCCCTGTGGTCGCCTGGTTCGGGCGGCGCTTCCACCTGGGCGCGCTCGCCGCCGCGCGGGCGCGCACGGCGACCATGGACACGCTGGTCTCGATGGGCACGACGGCGGCCTGGGGGTTCTCGACCTGGATGCTGCTGAGCGCGCCTGCGGGGCATGCTCCGCATCTCTACTACGAGGCGGCGGCGGTGATCGTGACCCTGGTTCTGGCCGGCAAGGCGCTGGAATCGCGGGCCAAGCGGGCGGCCTCCGCCGCGCTGCGCCAGCTGATGGCCCTGCGCCCCGACCGCGCCCGCGTCCTGCGCGGCGGAGAAGAGGTCGAGATCCCGGTCGCCGAGGTCTCGGTCGGCGACATGGTGATCCTGCGCCCCGGAGAGCGCGCCCCCGTCGACGGCACGCTGGTCCGCGGCGAGAGCGAGTTCGACGAGAGCCTGGTGACCGGCGAGCCCCTGCCCGTCCCCCGCCTGAAGGGCGACACGGTGCCCGCGGGCGCGGTGAACGGAACCGGCCTGGTGCGCCTGCGCGCCGACCGGGTGGGCCGCGACACCACGCTGGCGAAGATCGCCGAGATGGTGGCCAGGGCGCAGACCGGCAAGGCGCCGGTGCAGCGGCTGGTGGACCGCATCGCCTCGGTCTTCGTGCCGGCGGTGCTGGCGATCGCGGTCGCGACGCTGGCGGGGTGGCTGGCGGCGGGGGCGTCGCTGGACGCGGCGGTCTCGGCGGCGATCTCGGTGCTGGTCATCGCCTGCCCCTGCGCGCTGGGCCTCGCCACGCCGACCGCTCTGGTCGCGGGCACCGGGGCGGCGGCGAAGGCGGGCGTGCTGATCAAGGACATCGCCGCGCTGGAGCGCGCGGCCCGCATCGACGCGGTGATCTTCGACAAGACCGGCACGCTGACGATGGGCAAGCCGGAGGTGGCCGAGGTCCGCCCCCTCGCCAATCTCCCGCGCGGGGCGCTGCTGACGCTGGCGGCCTCCGTCCAGCGCGGCTCGGAGCATCCGCTGGGCCGCGCCATGGTCGCCGCCGCTCCCGGTCCGCTGGCAGAGCCGGAGGCCTTCCGCGCCGCCGTCGGCGCGGGCGTCGAGGCGCGCATCGACGGCCAGTTGATCCGCATCGGCCGCCAGGATTTCGCAGCCCCTCAGGCGGGCCCGGATCTGCAGGCGCAGGCCGACGCGATGGCCGGCGCCGGGCGCACGGTGGTCTGGGTCGCGCGCGAGGGCGCCCCCCTGGGCCTGATCGCGCTCGCAGACGCCCCGCGCGAGGATGCGGCCGAGGCGGTGGCCGCCCTGCGCCGCCGGGGCGTCGCAGTCTCGCTGCTGACCGGCGACGCCGAGCCCGCGGCGCGGGCGATGGCCGACCGGCTGGGCATCGAGGACGTCTCCGCCGGGGTGCGCCCCGAGGGCAAGGCCGAGGCGGTGCAGGCGCTGGTCGCCACCGGCCGCCGGGTCGCGATGGTCGGCGACGGCATCAACGACGCCCCCGCGCTGGCGGCGGCGGACCTGGGCATCGCCATGGGCGGCGGCGCGGATGCGGCCATGGAGGTGGCGGGGGTGGCGCTGATGCGCCCGCGCCCGACGCTGGTCGCGTCCGCGCTGGACATCGCAGCGGCGACATCTGCAAAAATCCGGCAGAACCTGTTCTGGGCCTTCGCCTGGAACACGCTGTGCATCCCCGTGGCGGCGGCGGGCCTGCTGGACCCGGCGGTGGCGGGGGCGGCGATGGCGCTCAGCTCGGTCAGCGTGGTCGGCAACTCCCTGCTGCTGACGCGATGGCGCCCCGGGGCCGAGGAGGCCGCGCGATGAACATCTCCGACGTCGCGGCCCGTTCGGGCCTGCCCGCCAAGACCATCCGCTACTACGAGGACATCGGGCTGGTGCGCCCGGCCCGCGGCGACAACGGCTACCGGGATTTCTCCGACGCCGACGCGCACAAGCTGGCGTTCCTGGCCCGCTCCCGCTCGCTGGGCTTCTCGATCGAGGAGTGCCGGACCCTGCTCGCCCTCTACGAGGATCGCGAGCGGGCCTCCGCCGACGTGAAGCGGGTGGCGGAGGCGCATCTGGGCGAGATCGACCGCAAGATCGCCGAGCTGGAGGCGATGCGCGCGACCCTCGCCACCCTCGTCCGCCGCTGCCATGGCGACGATCGGCCGGATTGCCCGATCCTG
>CAXGVP010000639.1:0-2952 GCA_964013055.1 uncultured Albimonas sp. | reverse complement strand
TCGTCGCCAACCGCCTGACCGACGAGATCACCGACGTCTCGGACAAGGTCTTCACCCGCGACCTCTTCGGCGCCGACTGACGAGACCGCCCCGGCGCCCCTGCGGCCCTCCGGATACAGCCCGCCCGATGCGTTGCATGCGACGCATCGGCACGCTTGCCATGACCCGCGGGAAGCGGGTATTCCGCCCGGGCACTAAGCCTGTGTAAAGGCTTTGCGTATAGGAAGGCGGCGCCCGCGGGGCGCTGTCCGGGGGCGATACGGGGCAGGACCGGCGCGGTACGGACACAGTACGGGCGCAGTACGGACAAGGCCCCAGCCCTTTCGGTCCCCCATCCGCCCGGACGGCACGGCCCCTGCGGCATGGCACGGCCCACCGCCGATCCGCACCGGTGATCCGCACCGGCACGGGCCCGGACGACACCCACGGGAACGGGCGGCCCTGCGCCGCCTCTTCCCATCCCGGCCCGCCGCGGCCCGCGCAGACCGGACCACCCGACCCATTCAGACCACCCAGACCCAGAAGCAACAGGCCCCATGTCCACCGTCACCGAAACCTCCGACGCCGCCGCCCGCGCCTCCACCGACTACAGCATCGCCGTGGGCGACCATTTCCACGGCACCATCGGCGCCCGGGGCGACGAGGACTGGGTCGCCGTCACGCTCGAGGCCGGGCACACCTACAGCTTCGCCATGGGCGGCATCGGCGCGCTCGGGGACGGGCTGAACGACAGCCTGCTCGCGCTCTACGACAGCAGCGGCACGCGGGTCGCCCGCGACGACGACAGCGGCCCCGGCAGCGACAGCGCCTTCACCTACACCGCCGGCGCCAGCGGCACCTACTACATCGTGGCCGGCGCCTATGGCGGCAGCGGCACCGGCGCCTACGGCCTCTCGGTCAGCGCGGGCACCACCCCGAGCTACGACACCGCCATGGCCGCCGGCGCCCTGCTGCGCGACGATCTCGCCTGGACCTCGACCGCGGGCCAGGGCGTCACCGTCACCTGGGGCATCCGCGCCAGCGGCCAGCCGCAGGACGCCGCCGGCAACGCCGCGGGCTTCGCCACGCTGAGCACCGCCCAGGCGGCGGCCGCGGCCGAGGCCATCGCGCTCTATTCCGGCGTCAGCGGGCTCGACCTCAGCCAGGTGAACCCCGGCGGCACCACCAACAACGCCACCATCCTCTTCGGCGCCTACAGCTCGGAGTACGACGGCGCCGGCGCCTATGCCTATTTCCCCGGCCCCACCTCCTCGGGCTCGCCCGCGGGCGACGTCTGGATCAACAACGCCTCGGTCTCGGCGGACTCGCTGCCGGTGGGCTCCTTCGACCATTTCGTGCTCCTGCACGAGCTCGGCCACGCGGTCGGCCTGTCGCACCCGGGCGACTACAACGCCACCGCCGGCGGCGTCATCACCTATGGCGACCAGGCCGCCTATCTCGAGGATTCCTACCAGTACTCGGTGATGAGCTACTTCGACGAGAGCAACACCACCTCGTCCATCGGCGGCTACCCGGACACCCTGCTGCTGCACGACATCCAGGCGCTGCAGCAGCTCTACGGGGTGAACTACGGCTACCACGCCGGCGATTCCGTCTACGGCTTCAACAGCACCCTGGGCGGCGCCTACGACTTCTCGCAGAACAGCGACCCGTTCCTGTCGATCTGGGACGGCGGCGGCCGTGACAGGCTCGACCTGTCGGGCTTCGGCGGCAACCAGTTCATCACCCTGGTCGAGGGAGAATTCTCGGACATCGGCGGCTACCGCGGCAACGTCTCCATCGCCTATGGCGCCGAGATCGAGGAGGCGGTCGGCGGCAGCGGCGACGACACGCTGCAGGGCAACGCGCTCGACAACACCCTGCTCGGCGGCGGCCACGACGACCTGATCCGCGGCGGCGACGGCAACGACACCATCGACGGCGAGGGCGGGGCCGACAGCATCGACGGCGACGCCGGGCATGACCTGCTGACCGGCGGCCGCGGCTACGACCTGATCCGCGGCGGCACCGGGGCCGACACCATCGACGGCGGCGGCGGCGACGACACGCTCTACGGCGACAGCTCGACCGACCTGATCTACGGCGGGCTCGACAACGACCTGATCGCCGGCGGCACCGGCTCGGACACCATCTACGGCGACGCCGGCGACGACAGCCTCTACGGCAACACCGCCTTCGACACGATCTACGGCGGCGACGGCGACGATTTCATCAGCTCCGGCGACGGCGCGGATTTCGTCGACGGCGGTGCCGGCAGCGACATGATCTACGGCCGCACCGGCGTCGACCTGCTGCGCGGCGGCGACGATAACGATTCCATGTGGGGCAGCGAAGGCGACGACGTCATGTACGGCGACGCCGGCAACGACTACCTCTCGGGCGGCTCGGCGCTGGACCGGCTGCAAGGCGGCGACGGCAACGACACGCTCTACGGCAACTTCGGCGAGGACCAGCTCTGGGGCGACGCCGGCAATGACGAGCTCTACGGCGGCAGCGGCTACGACACCCTGCGCGGCGGCGATGGCAACGACACGCTGCTGGGGATGGAGGGCAAGGACTGGCTGTTCGGCGGCGCCGGCAACGACCTGCTGCGCGGCGGCACCAATTACGACAGCTTCGTCTTCGACGTCGGCCACGACAACGACGAGATCTCGGATTTCGACGAGCGCGGCGATGCGCTGCGGCTCTCCACCGCACTGACTGGCGGGCTGACCGACGCGGACGCGATCCTCTCGGCCTACGGCAGCGACGCGGCCGGGGTGGTCCTGCTCGATTTCGGCGGGGGCGACAGCATCCTGTTCTCGAACCTGACCGAGCTCTCGGTGCTGTCCGACAACATCTTCACCTTCGCCTGACCAAGGGCGCGCGGGGCCCGGGTCATGTCGGATCGGGCGGGTCGGGGCGGCGGGGCCGCCCCCTGCCCCGTCAGGCCTCCGGGGCCCCGTGCAGGCC
>CAXGVP010000638.1:0-2966 GCA_964013055.1 uncultured Albimonas sp. | reverse complement strand
ACTACACCCAGTGCGACAGCCTGCTGATCGGCGACAAGTGCGGGGCCCACACGGTTCCCTACATCGAGGTGAAGAACAACTCCTCGAAGGTCGAGCACGAGGCGACCACCTCGAAGATCGCCGACGACCAGCTGTTCTACTGCCGCGCCCGCGGCATGGACGAGGAGGAGGCCGTGGCCCTGGTGGTCAACGGCTTCTGCAAGGAGGTCCTGCAGGCCCTGCCCATGGAGTTCGCCATGGAAGCCCAGAGCCTGGTCGCGATCTCTCTGGAAGGCTCGGTCGGCTGACCGGGCCCGATCCGTCGCGGAAAGGGACGTTGCGATGAGCCAGGACCACGGGTCCCATCGCCCCCGGCTGGGGCATGTGGGGCGGCTGAGCCTGCCCTCGAAGGTGCGCTGGCTGATCTCGGCGCATCTGGTGGTCTTCGCGCTGTCGCTCGAGGACGAGGAGATCGTCGAGATGATGGCCGAGGCCTGGAACCTGGGCGCCCGCGCCCAGATCACCGCCGAGGTGATCCTGTCGCTGATCCTGCTCGCGGCCTGGGGGTTCCTGACGCTCGCCTGGGTGCGGATGACCTGCGGGCCGAACCGGCCGGGAGCCCAGTGAGATGGCCGGACCCTGGGGCCGCGCCGAACACGCCGCCGAACAAGAGGACGCACGCATGATCGTCACCACCACCAACTCGATCGAGGGCCGCCGCATCACCGCCTACCGCGGCGTGGTGGTCGGCGAGGCGATCATGGGCGCCAACTTCGTCCGCGATTTCTTCGCCGGCATCACCGACATCGTCGGCGGCCGTTCGGGCGCCTACGAAAGCAAGCTCCAGGACGCGCGCGAGGTCGCCTTCCAGGAGATCGAGGCCCGCGCCGCCAAGCTGGGCGCCAACGCCGTCGTGGGCGTCGACATCGACTACGAGGTCGTCGGCAAGGACGGCTCGATGCTGATGGTCTCGGTCTCGGGCACCGCCGTCGTCGTCGAGTGACGGCCTGAGAGATCCATGTACGGGCGGCCCTCGCGCCGCCCGCCGACCAGAAACGGGGTCTCGCGCCCCGACCGCAGACACCGGGCCGCGCCTGCCGCGCCCACAGAACAAGGAACGCACGATGCTGGAGATCAAGAACCTCTCTGTGAAGCTCGAGGAAGAGGACAAGCAGATCCTCAAGGGCGTCGACCTGACCGTCGAGGCGGGCAAGGTGCACGCGATCATGGGGCCCAACGGCTCGGGCAAGTCGACGCTGTCGTATGTGCTGTCGGGCCGCGACGGCTACGAGGTCACCGGCGGCTCGGCGACGCTCGACGGCGAGGACCTGCTGGACATGGAGCCCGAGGAGCGCGCCGCCGCCGGCCTGTTCCTGGCCTTCCAGTACCCGGTCGAGATCCCGGGCGTGGGCAACATGACCTTCCTGCGCACCGCCCTCAACAGCCAGCGCAAGGCCCGGGGCGAGGCGGAGATGTCCGCCGCCGAGTTCCTCAAGTTCATCCGCGAGAAGGCGGCCCAGCTGCAGATCACGCCGGAGATGCTCAAGCGCCCGGTCAACGTCGGCTTCTCGGGCGGCGAGAAGAAGCGCAACGAGATCCTGCAGATGGCGGTGCTGGAGCCGAAGATGTGCATCCTCGACGAGACCGACTCCGGCCTCGACGTGGACGCGATGAAGCTGGTGGCCGACGGCGTGAACGCGCTGCGCGACGCGGGCCGGGGGTTCCTGGTGATCACCCACTACCAGCGCCTGCTCGACCACATCAAACCGGACGTGGTGCACATCATGTCCGACGGCCGCATCATCAAGACCGGCGGGCCGGAGCTGGCGCTCGAGGTCGAGAAGAACGGCTATGCCGACCTGAAGGAGGGCGCGTGACCATGGCCGCTCTTCCCGCCCGCAAGCTCGAGGCGGCCGAGGCGCTGCTCGCCGCCCACCCCGCGCCCCAGGGCGAGGGCGGCTGGGCGCGCGAGGCCCGCGCCGCCGCCGCCGCGCGCCTGCGCGAGATGGGCGCCCCCATCGGGCGCGACGAATACTGGAAGTGGACCGACCCCTCGGCCCTGACCGCGGCCGAGGCGCCGTCGGCGCCCCTGCACAAGGCGGGGGCCGCGATCTTCGCCGAGCGCGGCGCGCTGGTGGTGACCTTCGTCGACGGCGTGCTGCGCCGCGACCTGTCCGACGACCTCTCGCTTGAGGGCGCCGAGATCTGCACGCTGGAGGAGGCGCTCGCCGCCGACATCCACTGGGCGAAGGAGGTCTTCGGCGTGCTGGAGGCCCGCGGCCAGGATCCGGTCGCCCGTCCGCTGGCCGCCTTCAACACCGCCGTGGCGGGGCAGGGGATCGCGATCCGGGCCACCGGCAAGGTCGCGCGTCCCGTGCTGATCAAGGGCGTGCGCGAGAGCGAGACCTCCGACGCGCTGCTGCATCATGTCGTCAAGCTGGAGGAGGGCGCGGAGCTGACCGTGCTCGAGACTGGCGGGCCCGGCGCGCGGGTGAACTCGGTCCTCGAGGTCGAGATCGCCGACCGCGCCGCCTTCCACCAGGTCCGCGCCCACGGGCCGGAGGCCGAGCGCCGCGGCGCCTGGCACCTGTTCGCGCGGCTGGGGACCGAGTCCGTCTGCAAGACCTTCTCGGTCGCCGCCGGCGGTCGCCTGACCCGGATCGAGCAGGTGGCCGAGCTGACCGGCGACGACGCCGCCGTGCACCTGGCCGGCGCCTGCCTGGGCGAGGGCCGCGACTTCATCCACGACGACACGGTCTTCGTGACCCACGACGCGGTGAACTGCGAGAGCCGGCAGGTCTTCAAGAAGGTCCTGCGCGACCAGGCCAAGGGCATCTTCCAGGGCAAGATCCTGGTGAAGGCGGGCGCCCAGAAGACCGACGGCTACCAGATCTCGCAGGGGCTGCTGCTCGACGAGCACGCGGACTTCCTCGCCAAGCCCGAGCTCGAGATCTACGCCGACGACGTCGTGTGCTCCCATGGCTCGA
>CAXGVP010000637.1:0-2969 GCA_964013055.1 uncultured Albimonas sp. | reverse complement strand
CCGTATGGCCGGCGCCGCTCCCCGCCTCCCGGCCGGGGCCATGCAAAAGGGGCGGCCGCGCGATGCGGCCGCCCCTTTTCATCGGTCCCCGAAGGGCGCCCGGCTTACTTGTAGCCGGCGGCCTCGCGGGCCACGCCCGGCAGGCCCGAGCGGTTCAGGCCCATGTCGGCCAGCACGCGGTTGTCCAGCGCCTGCAGCTCGGCCAGCGTGCGGCGGTACTCGCGCCAGCGGGCGAGGCGGAAGCCGCCCAGCGAGATCAGGCCGCGCAGGACCTGGCCCAGCGTCGGGGCGTCGGCGGAAGCGGAGGCCGCGCGGGAGGCGGCGAGCGGGGCGTCTGCGGTCAGAGCCATGGTCAGTTTCCTTCTCGGTCGAAAGCGGCCTGTCCGATCCTTCGGCGCCGCCGTCTGTCGAGGTTGGAAGTTATACGACGGAAAGGTCAGGACAACGGACGTTTCGGCAACCCCGCATTGTGCGGCGCACATACCGCATCGCAACCCAACACGCCGCAGCGCAGCATACTAAGGTATCGAAAAAATCTCTGGACGAACCGTCGCGGCGGCGCCAAGTCAGGGGCGTCATGTTGCCCGCACCCTTCCGTCACCCCGCCTATCGTCGCTACATCGCCGCCAACTTCTTCGGATTGAACGGAAGCTGGATGCTGCGCGTCGCGATCGCGTGGCTGGCGTGGGAGCTGACGGGCTCGGCGGCGGTGACGGGCGTGGTCTCGTTCCTGACCTTCGCGCCCATCGTCTTCTCCGGCCCGTTCTTCGGCGTGCTCGCGGACCGCATCGACCCCAAGCGGGGGATCGTGGCGGCGCAGGCGGTGCAATGCCTGTTCGGGGCGATCCTGTTCGGGCTGGCGCTGGCGGACGCGCTGTCGGCGCCGGTGCTGCTGGCCTCGGCGCTGGGGATGGGGCTGGCGGCCTCGGCCTACCACCCGTTCCGCATGGCGCTGCTGCCGCGGCTGGTCCCGCAGGAGGTGCTGGGCCAGGCGCTGGCGATCGGCGCGCTGAACTTCAACGTGACCCGGATGCTGGGCCCCGCGCTGGGCGGCTGGCTGATCCACGCCTACGGGGCGCCGGGCGCGGTGGGCGTGGCGACCGCGCTGTTCCTGCCCCAGATCCTCGCCATCTCCACGCTGGGCGCCTACCCGCCCGCGGCGGTCGAGCCGGACCCCGACGCGCGCCACGGCATCGGCGGCGTGCTCGACCAGCTGGCCGAGGGCGCGCGCTACGCCATGGCCCAGCCGCTGGTGCGCGAGGCGGTGCTGATGAACGCGCTGTTCGCCGTCGCGGCCCGCGGCAGCCTGGAACTGCTGCCGGTGGCGGCCGACGGGATCTACGACCGCGGCGCGGGGGGCTTCGGCATCCTCACCGCGACGGCCGGCGGCGGCGCGGTGCTGGCGGCGATCTACATGGCCCGCGGCGGGCAATCGGCCGATGCGCTGCGCGCCCGCGCCCGCTTCGCCACCGCGCTGGGCCTGCTGGGCACCGCCCTGCTGGGGCTGGTGGGCAGCTGGCCCGCGGCCATCGCCATGGTGGCGGTGATCGGGGCCTGCGGGACCATGGTCGGCGTCTCCAACCAGACCATCGCCCAGCTCTCGACGCCCGAGGGCAAGCGCGGGCGGGTGATGTCGCTGTGGCTGATCTCGGGGATCGGCGGCGCCTCGATCGGCTCGATCGGGATCGGCGCGCTGGCGGACCTGATGGGGCTGCAGAACGCGCTGGTGGTCACGGCGATCGCCATGGCCGCGCTCGCGCCCTTCGTCGCCTGGAACCTGCGGGGGCGCACGCTGCCGCCCGTCGAGCCGACGGCGCCCAAGCCTGTGGCCCCCGCCGGCGGGGGCGGCGGGGCCGGCCCCGCCGGCGCGCCCTGCCCCGGCGCGGTCAAGCGCTGCGCGAACGCACCCAGTCGCGCCAGGCGGTGAACAGGCCCGCGGCGATCACGATCGTCGCGCCCAGCGCCATCGGCCAGTCCAGGTTCTCGCCGAAGATCAGGATCCCGACCGAGGTCGACAGCACGATCTGCACGTATTGCACCGGCTGGGTGACGACCGCGTCCGCCGCCTCCAGCGCCTTGATGAAGAAGTAGTGCCCCGCCGCCCCGGTGACGCACAGGATCGCCATCCAGATCCAGTCGACCGGCGCCAGCCAGGTCCAGTGCCAGATGCCGAAGGCGGTGGCCACGATCAGCCCGCCGACGCCGGTGTAGAAGAAGCTGACCATGGCCGAGTCCCTGCGGCTCGCCAGCCGGGTCATCACGCCGTAGACGGCGATCCCGATGCTGGCGACCACCGCCAGCCAGATGTCGGAATCGAGCAGCCCCGGCCCCGGCCGCACGATGATCAGCACGCCGATGAAGCCCACGCCGATGGCGGTCCAGCGCCGCCAGCCCACCGCCTCGCCCAGCACCGGCACCGAGAGGGCGGCGAGGATCAGCGGGTTGGCCGCGAACAGCGACATGGTCGCCGCCAGCCCCACCTTGGCGAAGGCGGTGATCGCGATCACCACCTGCCCGGCCAGCAGCCCGCCGCGCGCCAGCTGCAGCCACACGTTCGCCGAGGCCGCCGAGCGGCGGATCCCCCCCGGCGCGTTCAGCGCCCGCACCACCACGAAGGCCGCGAAGGCCCAGTAGCGGATCATCACCACGAAGACCGGCGGATAGAGCTCGGCCAGGTGCTTCGAGACGCCATCCTGCGCCGCGAAGATGGTGACCGCGAGCAACGCGAAGCCGAGACCCTTGCGGGCGTTCTGGGGAACCATGGGTCGTCCGAAGAAGGTAGGGGGCGCAGACACGACCGCATCGCGCGGCCATACGCCCCCCTTACAATCCGAGCCCGCACTCGGCGTCAAGCGCGGCGGGCGGCAGGCCGGGTCCCGCGGCGCGCATGGCGACGCAGGAAACGGCCCGGGAGCCCACGCCCGACCGCGGCGCCCACGCTGACGACAGGGCGGGCGGCGGGGCGGGCG
>CAXGVP010000636.1:0-2970 GCA_964013055.1 uncultured Albimonas sp. | reverse complement strand
GGCCGCCGCCGGGCGCCGGCCCCGAAGGCTCCTCTGCAACGCCCGCGCCGGGCGCCCCCTGCCCCCGGGCGCCGCCGCCCGCCCCGCGCCGCGGGCGGACCCGTGCCGCCGGCGCCCCGCCCGACGCGGCGCTCCCCCGGCCGCCGCGCAGCCGGCGGCCCCGAAGTCTCCCACAGGCCCGCCACGGGCGCAGGCCCGGCCAAGCCCGCCCGCAGGGCGCCTGTAGACCGCTTGCAGAAGGGCCGCTCAGCCCTCGCGCCAGATCACCGCGCAGGGGCCGCCGCCGTCGGGGCCCTGGTGCTCGGCGCCGCCGGAGACGAACAGCTCCGTGGTCCCGGTCAGCCCCGCCAGCATCCCCCCCACGAAGCCCCGCGCGTGGCGGGTCGAGGAGATGTCGCTGTCGTCCAGCATCGTGTGCCGCGCGCCGCGGATGGCGCCGGTGCTCGAGGCCTCGGCCTTCGCCAGCAGCGCCACGAACCGCCCCCGCCCCTCGGGCGAGAGCTGCGCGCGGAAGCCGGGATCCACCGTCTCCAGCAGATCGGCGACAGAGGGCGCGTCGATGCCGTCCGACATCACCGCGTGCGCGATGCGCAGCGGCCCCGACCAGCGCTCCGAGAGGCCCAGCACCGCCACCTCGCAGTCCTCCAGCTCCACCCCGGCCGAGCAGCTGGCCCGCCCGCTCCACAGGGACCAGTCGTCGCCGATCGCCGCATCGGTCAGGGCCTGCGCGTCGATCTCGCCCAGCGCCAGCGCGATGCCCAGCGCCGAGGCCCCGCGCGACAGGCCCATGCTCTTGATCGTCGAGGTCGTCGCCACCGCCGACGGCCCGCCCGCGCGGGCCACCCGCTCGGCGGTCAGCAGGGGGCATTTGACCTGCACGTAGTGGACGGCGGCGGGGTCCGCGATCCCGGCCGCCTCCATCGCGGCCAGCGTCGCCTCGCGCACCCGCTCCGCTTGGGCCACGCGGCCGATCTCGGAAGGCGCGAGGTCGCGGGTGCGGGCGACCCCGATGGCGAGCGCCGGGGGGCCGGCTGGGGCCTGCGTCTCGATCTCCTCGAACACCAGCCAGTGGGGGGAGAGGCCGCCCTCGACGCCGCCGGACATCACCATCGAGATGCGCTCCAGCCCCCCCGGAGGAACCAGCGGCGCCAGGGCCGCTTTCAGGGAGGCCACCGCGTAGCCCCGCGTGAAATCGTTGACGCAGCCGTTGCCCTCGGTCTTGCCAAGGATCGCGCGGATCGCCGCCGGGGCGATCTCGCCCCGGCCGATGCAGGCGAGGATCGCCGAGACGTCGTCGGGCCCCGACATGGGCAGGCGGTGGATGCGGGTCTCGCGCGCCATCAGTTTCCCTTCCGCATCGCCCAGCCGGCGACCCGGCGCTCGATCAGGGAGAAGATGGCGTAGAGGGCCACGCCCATCACCGACAGCACCAGCAGCCCGGCGAAGACCATCGGCACGTTGAACATCGAGGAGGCGATCATCATCATGTTGCCGATGCCCTTGTTGGACGCCACCGTCTCCGCGATCACCGAGCCCACGAAGCTCAGCGTGATCGCCACCTTCAGCGAGGCGAAGAAATAGGGCATCGAGCGCGGCAGCCCGACGTTCCACAGGATGTCGCGCTTCGAGGCCTTCATCGCCTTCATCACGTCCTCCAGCTCCGGCTCCACGGTCGCGATCCCGGTGGCGACGTTCACCACGATCGGAAAGATGCAGATGATCATGGCGGTGAGAATGGCGGGGACCGTGCCCGCGCCGAACCACAGCACGAAGATCGGGACCACCGCGACCTTGGGGATCGACGAAATCCCCACCAGCAGCGGATAGGCGGTGTCGAAGGCCAGCTTCGACGAGCCGATCAGCACCCCCAGCGCCAGGCCGATCGCCACGCCGAAGACGAAGCCCACGAGGGTGGTGTAGAGCGTCTGCCACGCATGGGGCCAGATCGCCGGCGCATACTCGATGAAGGTCGTCACGATCTGGGTCGGCCGCGGCAGCACCAGGTCGGAGATGCCGAAGACCAGGCAGACCAGCTCCCAGAACACGAAGACCGCCACGATCAGGCCGGCGGAGGCGAATTTTCGCTGCAGAGCGGTCACTGGGCGGCCTCCTGGACGCGGGGAGCGGCGGGCGCGTGCACGATCAGCTCGCGCAGCTGCTCGACGATGGAGACGAACTCCGGCCGGAAGGTCTGCGAGATCTCGCGCGGGCGAGGGGTCGTGACCTGGCGATCCTCGATGATCCGGCCGGGGCGGGCGGACATCACGCAGATGCGGTTGGCGAGGAAGGCCGCCTCGCGCAGGTCGTGGGTGACCAGCAGCACCGTCGAGCCGCGAGCCATCCACAGGTCCTGGAGGGTCGACCACAGCTCCTCGCGGGTGAACTGGTCGAGGGCGCCGAAGGGCTCGTCCAGCAGCAGCAGGTCGGGGTCGTGGACCAGCGCGCGGCAGAGGTTGGCGCGCTGCTGCATCCCGCCCGAGAGCTGCCAGGGGTTCTTGTCGGCGAAGTCCAGCAGGCCGACCTGGTCCAGCAGCGCGTCGACGCGGTCGCGGTATTCGCCCTTGCGCTTGGCGCGGTAGTGCTCGCGGAACGGGGGCACGATCTTCAGCGGCAGCATGACGTTGTCGCGGATCGTCAGCCAGGGCAGCAGGGAGGCGGACTGGAAGGCCATGCCGACGCGGACGGGTTCCGCGCCCAGCTCGCGGCCGGCGAAGAAGATGTGGCCGGCGGTGGGGGCCAGCAGCTCGGAGGCCAACTTCAGGATCGTGGACTTGCCGCAGCCCGAGGGGCCGACCAGCGCGATGAAGTCGCCCTTGGCGACCGAAAGCGTGGTGGGCTGCAGGGCGAGCGTCGTCTCCTTGCCCGCGTCGTACTCGACGCAGACCTCGTCGAAATGCACCAGCGGGGTCATCGGGCGCCTCCCTGGCCGCAGGGGCGCGCCCCGGGTTCGACCCGGGGCCTCCTGCGGCG
>CAXGVP010000635.1:0-2981 GCA_964013055.1 uncultured Albimonas sp. | reverse complement strand
CGGGCCTGACCCGGGGCCTCTCGCGGCCCGCCGCGGGCGCGCCGCCGGAAGTTCAGCTCCCCGTAGGTTCAGTCCCAGGGGTTCAGCCCCAGGGGTTCAGCCCCCGGACGCTCCGCCCCCAGCGATTCAGCCCTCCGCGGCGGTCATCTCGGCGAGGCGGCGCAGCAGGGCCTCGGCCTCCGGCGCATTCCACTCGGCGTCGCCCTGCAGGCGGCCGATCTCGCGGCCCTGGGGGTCGAGGATCAGGGTCGTGGGCAGGCCCAGGATGCCCACCTCCCGCGGCAGGGCGTTGCGCTCGTCGGCATAGCCCGGCAGGTCGTAGAGCATGTTCTCCTTGAGGAACGCCTCGGCCTTCGCCCGGCCGCCGGACTGCACCGCCACCGTGGCCACCTGGGCGCCCGAGCCCGCCAGCGCGGCCTGCAGCTCGTTCAGCGCCGGCATCTCCTTGCGGCAGGGCGGGCACCAGGTGGCCCAGAGGTTGAGGACCGTCACCTTGCCGGCGAAGTCGGCGACCGTGACCGTGGCGCCGGTCTCGTTGACGAACTCGGCCTCGATCGGCCCCTTCGGCTCTTCGCGCATCGCGAGCTTGGCCATGGCGCCGGTCGAGAGCCCGGCGATCTCCTGCCGCTGGGCCGGCGTCAGCCCCTCCGCGGAGGCCGCGGGGTTTGCAAAGACCGCGGCGGCGCCTATGACGAGCGCGACGAGACCGGCGAGGCGCATGGTTCTCTCCCCAATTCCACGCGAGGACGAGGTCCCCGGATGAGCGACGACAAACCGACCCCCTCCGCCGCAGCGACGGGCGCCAACGCGATGTGGGGCGGGCGCTTCGCCTCGGGCCCCGACGCGATCATGGAGGCGATCAACGCCTCGATCGGCTTCGACAGGCGGCTGGCCGCCCAGGACGTCGCGGGATCGCGCGCCCATGCGGCCATGCTCGCGGCTCAAGGTATTATCACGGACGCGGACCGCGACCAGATCGACGCCGGCCTGATCACCGTCTTGTCAGAGATCGAGGCCGGGACCTTCCAGTTCTCGACCGCGCTGGAAGACATCCACATGAACGTCGAGAACCGCCTGCGCGAGCTGATCGGCCCGGCGGCCGGCCGCCTGCACACCGCGCGCTCGCGCAACGACCAGGTGGCGCTGGACTTCCGGATGTGGGTCCGCGACCAGGCGGATGCGGCCATCGGCGGCCTGACCGCGCTGATCGAGGCGCTGGTCGGCCAGGCCGAGGCCGGCGCCGACCTGCCGATGCCCGGCTTCACCCACCTGCAGACCGCGCAGCCCGTCACCTGGGGCCATCACATGATGGCCTATGTCGAGATGTTCGCCCGCGACCGCTCCCGCTTCGCCGATGCGCGCCGCCGGATGAACGAGTGCCCGCTGGGCGCCGCGGCGCTGGCCGGCACCGGCTTCCCGCTCGATCGGCAGATGACCGCGGCGGCGCTGGGCTTCGACCGGCCGACGGCGAACTCGCTCGACACCGTGGCCGACCGCGACTTCGCGCTGGAGTTCCTGGCGGCGGCTTCGATCACCGGCACCCACCTGAGCCGCTTCGCCGAGGAGCTGGTGATCTGGTCCTCGGCCCAGTTCCGCTTCGTGCGGCTGTCGGACCGGTTCTCGACCGGCTCCTCGATCATGCCGCAGAAGCGCAACCCGGACGCGGCGGAGCTGGTGCGCGCCAAGGTCGGCCGGATCACCGGGGCCTTCGTGGGGCTGTCGACGGTGATGAAAGGCCTCGCCATGGCCTATTCCAAGGACATGCAGGAGGACAAGGAGCAGGCCTTCGACGCCGCCGATTCGCTGATGCTGGCGCTGGCGGCGATGGAGGGGATGGTCCGCGACATGCTCCCCCTGGCCGACAACCTGCGCGCGGCGGCGGCCTCGGGCTTCTCCACCGCGACCGACCTCGCCGACTGGCTGGTGCGCGAGGCCGGGCTGCCGTTCCGCGACGCGCATCACGTCGTCGGCGCGCTGGTGAAGCTCGCCGAGGACACCCACCGCGACCTGCCCGACCTGTCGCTGGTCGAGATGCAGGCCGTCCACCCCGCGATCACCGAGGGCGTGTTCGACGTGCTGACGGTCGAGGCCTCGGTCGCCTCGCGCACCTCCTACGGCGGCACGGCGCCGGCCAACGTGCGGGCGCAGGCGAAGGCCTGGCGAGAGCGGCTGGCTGCGGAAAAGGCCGAATAAAAAGGGTGACCGGCGCGGCCGAACCGGCGACAGTCGTCGCCGGGGGGGGCATCGCTGGGGAGTGATGCGAATGCGTGTTTCCGAATCGCGGGCAAGGTCCCGCCTCCTGTCCTCGGGCGCGTCGGGCGCCGCGGCGCTGGCGATCCTCGCCGCGCTCGCGGCGTCGGGTTGCGCGCGCAAGGGCGATCCGGTCCCGCCGGCCGACGCGGTGCGCAGCGATGCGCCCCAGCTGATCGCGCCGGGCGAGGTGACGCGGCCCGTGCAGGACCTCGAGGATTTCTGAGATGGGACGTCTCGGGATTCTCTGGCTGCTGCTGGCCGCGGTCGGCGCGGTGATGCCGATGCTGCACTTCAAGAAATGGGCGGACGAGAACGGCTGGTCCTGGTCCGGCCTGGTCGAGGCCTGGACGGTCAACGACGCCGCCACCGGCATGCTGTGGGACCTCGGCATCGCCGGCGCGACGGTCAGCCTGGCGACGCTGGCCCATGTCTTCGCGCGGCGCGACTGGCCGAGCCTGGTGTGCCTGCCCGTCACCTGGGGCATCGGCGTCGCCGCCGGCCTGCCGCTGTTCCTGTGGTTCCTCAGCCGCAAGCCGCGCCGGATGATCAAGGCGCGCGACGAGAAGTGGTGAGGCGAAGGGCCTGAAAACGCGAAGGCCGGCCCCGGGGGGCCGGCCTTCGTCGTTCCGGGGGCCTGCGATCAGGCGCTCAGCCCGCCCCGCATGGTGGGGATGTCGAGGGCCGAGAAGCCGTAGTGGCGCAGCCAGCGCAGGTCGCTGTCGAAGAAG
>CAXGVP010000634.1:0-3008 GCA_964013055.1 uncultured Albimonas sp. | reverse complement strand
CGAGAGGCCCCGGGTCAAGACCGGGGCGCCCGCCTCTCGATCGCCCCGAGGCCACGTCAGCCGCTGGCCGCCGCCCGCACGCGCCCTGCTCCCCGGCGCAGCCCCTGGCAGGCCGCGAGAGGCCCCGGGTCGAGCCCGGGGCGCCCGCCCGCCGCGCCGCGATCGCCCTGAAGCCCGCTCCGCGTCCGCCCGCAGCCCGCCGGCGCCGCCCCAAGCAGGCCGCCAGAGGCCCCGGGTCAAGCCCGGGGCCCGCCCGCCCGGACCCCGCCAAGGCCCCCCCAAGGCCCCGCAACCGCCCCGCAATCGCCCTGCGGCCGCCCTTGCCTCGCCCGTCTGCGCGGCGCAATTTCTCCCCCCCGCCCGCCGAGCAGGAGAGAGAGCCATGAGGCCGGACGACCTGCCGCGCTTTCGCCAGTCCCCCACCGACCCCGCCTTCATGGCCGACCCCTATCCGGCCTACGAGCGCCTGCGCGCCCTCGGCCCCGTCGCCTTCTGGGAGGAGCTGGGCAAGCCCGTCCTGTGCGGCCACGGCCCGGTCTCCGCCGTCCTGCGCGACCGCCGCTTCGGGCGCGAGGTCACCCACCTCGCCTCCCGCGAACACCTGGGCTGGGACCCGATCCCCGAGCGGCTCGCCCCGTTCTACGCCTTCGAGGCGCACTCGCTGCTGGAGCGCGAGCCCCCCGTCCACACCCGCCTGCGCCGGCTGGTGAACCGCGCCTTCACCTCGCGCGCCGTCGCCGGCCTCGGGCCGCGCATCGAGGGGCTGGCCGAAGCCCTGGTCGACGACTTCGATCCCGCGACCGAGCTGATGGACCGCTTCGCCACCCCCATCCCCCTGACCGTGATCGCCGAGCTGCTGGGCGCCCCCGTCGAGGCCGGCCCGCAGATGCTCGCCTGGTCCCACGACATGGTCGGCATGTACCAGGCCGGTCGCGACCGCGCCGCCGAGGACCGGGCCGTCGCCGCCACGCAGGCCTTCTCCGCCTTCATGCGCGAGCTGATCGCCGCGCGTCGCCGCCGCCCCGGCGAGGCGCTGATCGACGCGCTGATCGCGGCCGAGGATCCCGCCGCCGAGGGCGGCGCCCGTCTCTCGGAGCCCGAGCTGGTGACCACCTGCATCCTGCTCCTGAACGCGGGCCACGAGGCGACGGTGCACGCCATCGGCAACGCCGTGCGGCTGGTGGTGGAGCAGCGCCTCGACCGCCGCGCCTTCGGCGGCCCGGGCGGCGAGCGGGCGGCGGACGAGTGCCTGCGCGTCGACCCGCCGCTGCACCTGTTCTCCCGCTACGCGCTGGGCGAGGTGGAGGTCGCCGGCCTGCGCCTGCGCCTGGGCGAGGAGGTGGGCCTGCTGCTGGCGGCGGCCAACCGCGACCCCGCCGTCTTCGCCGATCCCGCCCGCGCCGACCTCGGCCGCGAGGGGGCCGAGCGCCATGTCTCGCTGGGCGCGGGCCTGCATTTCTGCGTCGGCGCGCCGCTGGCCCGGCTTGAGATCCGCTGCGCGCTGGCGGTCCTGTTCCGCCGCTGGCCCGACCTGCGCCTGGCCGAGCCGCCGCGCCGCTCCGGCCGCTGGCACTTCCACGGCCACGAGGCGCTGAGGATCGCGTCTTGAGGCCCGCGGCCGTCCTGCTGCTGGGCCTGCCGCTGCTCTGCGCCGCGCCCGCCGCCGCGCAGTCCTGCGGCGAACATGTGGTCGAGCCCGGAGAGACGCTGAGCGCCATCGCCCGCGCCGCCCCCGGCGCCCCGACCCCCCAGGCGGTGTTCGAGGTCAACCGCGACCGCCTGAAAAGCCCCGACCTGATCGCCGTCGGGCAGACCCTGCGCCTGCCCTGTCCGCCCGAGGCCGCCCCGCCGCAGGACGTCGCCGAGGATGCGCCCCCGCCCGACGCCTTGCCCGACGCCACACCCGGCGCCCTGCCGGGCGAAGACGCCTCCGATCCCGGCGACCCCGACCCCGCCCCCGGCGACGCCGACCCCGACGTCCCCTCCGAGCGTCCGCCCGAGGCCGCCTTGCCCTCGCCGCCCCCGACCCCGCCGGACCCGGCCGCGGGTCCGATCCGCCTCGCCTGGGGCGGCGACGCCGCAGCGATGCCCGCGGCCGAACGCGCCCGCGCCCGCCTGCTGGCCGCGCTCGCCGAGGCCGCCCCCGACCGCCCGGTGGAGATCGCGGCCGAGGCCGACGAGGCCCGCGCCCGCATCGGCCCCGGCGGTCCGGCCGACCTCGCCTTCGCCTGGGTCGCCCCCGACTGCGCGGCGCTGCCAAGGCTCGACGCGGCCTCGGCCGAGCTCTGCGCCCGCTACGAGTTCTCCGCCCCCCTGGCCCAGGCCGAGACCGTCTGGTTCGTGCGCGCCGGCGACGGGGCGCGGACGGCCGAGGACCTGGCCGGCGCCCGCATCTGCCGGCCCGAGGGGCGCCCCGCCGGCGATCTCGCGGCCCTGCGCCTGGCCCCGCCGCGGGCCCGGCGGCTGGCGCCTGCCACCGCCGCCGACTGCCTGCGCCTGCTGCGCGAGGGAGAGGCGGAGGCCGCCGCGATCTTCGTCGAGGACGCCCCCGCCGCCGCCCCCGACCTGCGCCGGCTGGAGACGCTCGGCGGCCCCCAGTCCCTCGTGGCCCTCGCCCACCCCGCCAACCCCCGCGGCCGCGCGGCCCTGACCGCCCTCGACCGCGGCCTCGCCGCCCTCGCCGAGGCGGAAGCCGCCGAGGACCCCTCCGCCTCCGACTAGCCGCCACCCGATCCCCGCCAGGCCGACCCGTCGCCGCCCCGCTGCGGCCGCCGCCGCCTGGCGGCCGCCGCCGCCGCGCCGCGGCGGCCGCGCGCCGCCGTAGCATCCCCAGCGCGCCAGTAGTATCCCATGGGCGCCAAGCAAGTCGTGCACACCGTTGAACTAAGATCTGTATGGTGCGTATCTCTTTCTCCCCGAAGGGGGAAACTTTCAGTCAGTTCAGTCAGTTCAGTCAGTTCAGTCAGTTAAATTTAACTGACTCAACTGACTGAACTGACTGAACTGAC
>CAXGVP010000633.1:0-3011 GCA_964013055.1 uncultured Albimonas sp. | reverse complement strand
CCCCCCGCCGAGGCCGCGGCCGCCGCCGCCTCGCCGCACATCGAGAAGCCCGCGATCATGTGAGCCGGCGGCCGCAGGGGCCTGCGCCCGGGGCGGGCGTCCCGCGCGAGCGGTCCCGGGCGCCGCGTCGGGCCGCGCGCCTGGGGCAGGCGTCCGGCCCGCGGCGCGCTCCTGCCGGTCGCCCCGGGCCCCGGTCGCCCCGGGCGGGCCGCCCGCAATGCGCCGCGGGCGGAACCGGGCCGCAGGCGATCCGGTCGACGCGGCGCCTCGGAAAGCTCGCGCGGGACGCCTGTCGCAGAGCGCCGGCGCCGGCGGCTTCGGCGCTCGGCCTGCCTCAGACGGGCCCGCCCAGCTTCGAGCGGTGGATGCGCATCACATAGGTCATGTGCTCGGCCGGGTGCCAGTTGAACGAGGCGATCAGCACGCCCCCCGCCGTCACGTAGCGGCGCAGCAGCAGCATCGCCCAGCCCCCCGGCGCCTGGCCCAGCTGGCGCTGGAAGGGTTCGGGCATCGGCTGGGCGCGGATCTCCTGGATGCACTCGTCGATCGGATGTTCGGAATGGCTCTCCAGCAGCGCGAAGAAAGGACCCTGCAGGCCGCGGAACTGGGGGATCACGTCCCGGAACCGCTCGGGCACATAGCTCTGGATGTAGCACAGCGGCTTGCCGCCCGGCTCGGTCCAGCGCACGCCGTCGACGCGGATCCAGGTCTCTCCCGGCAGCCCGCCCACGTCGGCGGCGAGATCGGCGTCCAGCACCACGTCCTGCTCGCCCATCACCACATAGAACGTGTCGATGGCGACCTGGAACAGCTCGTGCAGGTGGTCGAAGCTCTGGGTGTAGGTCGCCTGCGGGCGGGCGGCGATCACCCGGGTGCCCACGCCCTGCCGGCGCTCGACATAGCCGTTCTCGGTCAGGTGGCGCAGGGCCTCGCGCACGGTGAAGCGCGAGGCGTCGAATTCCGCCGCCAGCTCGATCTCGGTGGGCATCAGGGACCCCACGGCATAGACGCCGTCGCGCACCCGCTGCTCCAGCACCTTGCGGATCCGGGCGTGACGTGGTCCGGACTCGTCGGACGGATCGGAGGCGGATCCGGTCGTCTGGCTGGAGGGCTGGTTCATGGTCGAATCTACTCCCTGGGCGGCTGCGGTCGGCGAAATTTCCGGGCCGGGCGCCGCGTCATGGCGCCTGCGCAACCTTCGCGCAACCTCAGGGCGCATGTCGAGTGCGAAAAGGTCTGGACAAAGCCCCCGCAACCGTATCGATTGGCCGGACTATGGACCTGACCTCTTCTTTGACCGCCCCCGAATCCGGACCCTCGTCGGTTTCTCCGCGCCACTCTTCGGCCTATGGGCCAAGGGCCCGGCTGGGTCTGATCGTGCCGCCGACCAATACGGTCAACGAGTCGGAATGGGCCCGCATGGTCCCCCCGGGCGTGAGCTTCCACACCCACCGCATGCGCCTGCATGACGCGGGGACGGAGGAGGGGCTCGCCCATCTGCACGCCGATCTCGACGCCGCCATCGCCATGCTGACCCCCTGCGGCGTCGACGCGGTCGCCTACGCCTGCACCGCCGGCTCGATGATCTCCCCGCCCGAGGCGCTGGAACAGGCGCTGACGGCGCGCAACGGGGTGGCCTGCCTGACCACCTCGGCGGCCATCGTCAAGGGGTTGCAGGCGCTCGGCGCCCGGCGGCTGTCGATCGCCACCCCCTACGCGCGGCGCGTCAACGAGCACGAGACCGCGTTCCTGGCCGGCTGCGGCTTCGAGGTCGCGAAGATCGAGGGCCTGGGGCTGGGCGAGAACGGCCCCCACGAATTCATCCGCATCGCGCAGACCCCGCTCGAGAAGGTGGCGGCCCATGCCCGCGCCTGCTTCACGCCCGGCTCGGACGCGCTGCTGATCACCTGCACCGATTTCCCGACCCTGCCGCTGATCGAGCCGCTCGAGGCCGAACTGGGCGTCCCCGTGGTGACGTCCAACCAGGCCACGCTGTGGGCGATGCTGCGGGCGGTCGGCATCCACGACCGCGTTCCGGGAGGAGGCCGGCTGCTCGCCGGCGCCTGAACGCGGACCACAACCACCGGAGGAAACACCATGGCCGATCCAGCTCTCAAGGCGGCGCTGAAGAACGGGGAATTCATCCTCGCGCCCGGAATTTTCGACCTGATCTCGGCGCTGGTCGCCGACCGCGCAGGCTTCAAGGCGCTCTACGTCACCGGCTACGGCACGGTGGCCTCCTACCTCGGCCTGCCCGACGCCGGCATCGCCACCTACCGCGACATGGTCGAGCGCATCGGCCAGATGTGCGCGCGCACCTCGACGCCGGTGATCGCCGACGCCGACACCGGCTACGGCGGCCTGCTGAACGTGCGCCACACGGTGCAGGGCTACGAGGCGGCCGGCGTCACCGCGATGCAGATGGAGGACCAGGAGTTCCCCAAGCGCTGCGGTCACACGCTGGGCCGCCGGGTGGTGCCGGTCGAGGAGATGGTCAAGAAGATCGAGGTGGCCGTCGACAGCCGCCGCTCGGACGACTTCCTGATCGTGGCGCGCACCGACAGCCGGACCAGCCTCGGGCTGGACGAGGCGATCGCCCGCGGCAAGGCCTACGCCGCCGCCGGCGCCGACGTGATCTTCGTCGAGAGCCCGGAGTCCGAGGACGAGATGAAGCGCGTCGCCGACGAGATCGACGCCCCCCTCTTCGCCAACATGGTCAACGGCGGCCGCACGCCCCTGCTGTCGGAGACCCGGCTCAAGGAACTCGGCTACTCCATCGCCATCCACCCCGCGGTGGGCTTCCTCTCGGTCGGCCAGGCGCTGACGAAAGCCTACGGCGACCTGAAGGCCAACGGCGAGACCACCTCGGCCGTCGACCTCTACGACTTCGGCGAGTTCAACAAGCTCGTCGGCTTCGAGGACGTCTGGGAGTTCGAGAAGAAGTTCCCCGAAATCGCCTGAGGCATCGCCCGCCGCCCGGGCGGACCCGCGTCCGCCCGGGCGGCGATACC
>CAXGVP010000632.1:0-3020 GCA_964013055.1 uncultured Albimonas sp. | reverse complement strand
GCCCGCTGCTCCCCTCCGCAAACGGATGCCGCGCCGCCCGGGATCGCCCGCGCGGCGCCCACCGGACCGGCTCTCGGGGCCGGCCCGCCCCCGTCGCGGCCCCCTGCCCGCCGCCTCGCCCCTTGCCGCGCGGCCGCGGCCTCGCTAGGTCCGGAGCGGACCATTCGGGAGACCTCACATGTTCACCGGCATCGTGACCGACATCGGCGAGATCGGCTCGCTGGAGACGCGCGGCGACCTGCAGGCGCGCATCCTGTGCTCGCCCGCCACCGCGCGCGCCGAGCTGGGCGCCTCGATCGCCTGCGACGGCTGCTGCCTGACCGTGATCGCCTCGGGCGAGACCGAGGACGGGCGCGGCTGGTTCGAGGTCGACGTCTCGGGCGAGACCGTCTCCAAGACCACGCTGGCGACCTGGGCGCCGGGGACGCGCATCAACCTCGAGCGCGCGCTGAAGGTGGGCGACGAGCTGGGCGGCCACATCGTCACCGGCCACGTCGACGCGCCCGCCGAGATCGTGTCGATGATCGACGAGGGCGACTCGACCCGGGTCCTGTTCCGCGCCCCCGACGCGCTGGCCCGCTTCATCGCTCCCAAGGGTTCGGTCTGCCTCAACGGGACCTCCCTGACGGTGAACGAGGTCGACGGCGCCACCTTCGGCGTGAACCTGATCCCCCACACCAAGACCGTCACCACCTGGGGCGACCGCAAGCCCGGCGACCGGGTGAACCTCGAGATCGACACGCTGGCGCGCTACGTTGCCCGGCTGGCCGAAACCTCGCAGCTCTGACGAGGCGCTACCCGAAAGGTAGCGTGCCACAACGGCGCATTCGGCGATCCCGATCCGGTCCCTGCGCTCAACAGCCGCCACGCCCTGAGGGACCTCTCCCGCGACGACCGCTTGATCCACGGCCTGCGGGCCGGGACGCGACCGGATCAGCCGCCGCAGGCTTGGACCGAGCCCCGACGCAGATGCGTCTTGGCCGCCGCAAAATCCCGGCCCGCCCAGCCCGGATCCCGCGATCCTGTCCCGGGATCTGATAGAACCCGAGCCCTACGTCGCCGCGATCAGCCGCGCTCCGGCCAACATCGACCATGGCCCCGACTTGCGGGCCTGTTGTTGTGCGCAGACGGCGCCGAAGCCGGTCCGACCGTCTCGGCGCCTCGGCGACCGGGGGAGTCATGCCCGGCGGACGGCGCGACGAGAGGGCCGCCCCCTCGGCCCGATCCGCCCGCCAAGAACGGGCACGCGAAGGCCGCAAGCGCCGCCGGCGGGCATGACATGACCGCCCCGACCCGAATCGGCGCGCCCTCTCTCGGGGCCCGGATCCGTCGTCGCGACCTCCCGGAACTGTGAGCGTTCAGGGGCTTGCCAGATCGAGTCACCAAACGCTTGACGTAGCGCCGTTCCGGCGAAAAGCTCTGTCCCCAAGTGATTTTACGACACGGCGCGTCGCCATTACGCGCCTTCTATTCCGCGTTTCAAACACGCTTTCGCGTGCGTTTCCGACTGTTCGCATTGAATGCAGAAGGTTTTCTCAATGAACGCGCCTTTCACGCCGGAATTCGCCGTCAATCTCATCTCGCAGGGCGAACAGGCCGGCGCCGCGGTCGCGGCCCTGACCGGAGGCGGCTACGTCGCCACCTGGCAGTCGCAGAACGCGGACGGATCCGGCTATGCGGTGATGGCGCAGGTCTTCGACGCGACCGGCGGACGGGTCGGCCCGGAACGCGTGGTCGCCCAGACGCTGACCGGCGACCAGTCGGACCCTGCCGTGGTCGGGACGGCGGACGGCGGCTTCGTCGTCGCCTGGACCAGCGCGCACGCCAGCTACGACCGGATCATGGCGCGTCGCTTCGGCGCCGAGGGCACGCCGGCCGATGACGAGTTCGTCGCCTCCGACGTCGAGCCCTTTGACCAGAACCAGCCGGCGCTGGCCGCGCTGCCGGACGGCGGCTTTGCGCTGTCCTGGGCGTCGAACGAGACCACCTCCACTTACCTCGAGGACATCCGCCTGCGCCTTTTCGACGCCGCCGGCGCGGCGTCGGGGGCCAGCACGAAGGTCAACGTCTCGGGCGCGGACGCCTACTACGACTACCAGAACGCCCCGCAGATGGCCGCGATCGCGGCGAGCGGCGAGGCCCATAGCCTCGCCTCCGGCGGCTTCGTCGTGGTCTGGCGCGACCAGAGCGGCCACGACGGCTCAGGCCATGGCGTGTTCGCCCAGGTCTACGCGGCCGACGGCGCCCCGGTCGGCGCCGAATTCGTGGTCAGCCAGTCCACCTCCGGCACCCAGACCGATCCCCAGGTGGTCGGGCTGGCGGACGGCCGCTTCGTCGTGGTCTGGACGGACGGCGACGGCGTGGACGGCTTCAGCAGCGGGGTCCTCGGACGGGTGTTCGAGGGGGATGGCACGCCCGCGGGCGACGAGTTCGTGGTCAATCAGACCACCGATTACTACCAGTCGGACGCCACCGTCGCGGCCACCGCCGACGGCGGGTTCTTCGTCGCCTGGACGCACCTGACCTACGACCCGGCCTCCGAGGTCGAGGGCGACGGCTACGGCACCTACGCGGTGGTCGGGCGCAGCTTCGACGCCGACGGCGACCCGGTCTCGGGCGAGGTTCGCGTCAACGCGCAGGTCGAGGGCTCGCAGGACGCCCCGGCCGCGACGACGCTGGTCTCGGGAGAGGTGGTGGTGCTGTGGCGCTCGGACGCGTCGGGCGCGGCCGGCGACGGCTCCGGTTCCGGCCTGTTCCAGCGGCTGCTCGACGACCCGTCGATCGAACACGCGCTCCCCCAGGCGCCGGTGATCGAGGCGCTGAGCCTGTCGCGCAGCTTCGCCGAAGCCGAGGTGAACGCGGACTTCGTGCGGCTGGACATCGAGGGGGCCGCAGCGGTCTCCGACCCCGACTCCGCCGACTTCGAAGGCGGCCGCCTGGCGCTGAATTTCTCAACCTCTGCCGCGGGCAGCGTGCGGGTGGAACTGCAGGATGTGGAGGGCCAACCCCTGGACGGCGTT
>CAXGVP010000631.1:0-3025 GCA_964013055.1 uncultured Albimonas sp. | reverse complement strand
GCGGACGGCGGGCGCGGGGGGCTGTCGGGCGCGTCGCCCTCGTCCTCGGCCGCGTCGTCCGACATGTCGGCGTTCTCGTCCTCGTCCAGCTGCGCCTGGGCGGCGGTGCTGTCGGGGGCTTCCGAGGACTGGTCGTCGGGGGCGTAGTCCTGCTGATCGTCGCCTTCCTCGTCGCCGCCCTCGTCGGTGTCGGGCTCGGCCTCCTCGCCCTCCTCCTGGTCGTTCTCGTCCTGCTCGTCGGGCTGGTCGGGGTCCTCGCCCAGCTGCTCGCCGTAGCCGAGCTGGTCGATCACCTGGCGGGCGAGCTTGGCGAAGGCGGTCTGGTCCTCGAGGCTGTCCGAGGCGGCGGTCATGCTCTCGACCGACTGCTGCTCGAGGAAGCCGCGCCACAGGCCGAGCACGTTCTCGGCGCCGGCGGGCAGGGGGCGGCCGGTCGCCATCTGGCGCAGCATGTAGCCGGCGGCCTCGGCCAGCGGGGCCTTGGCGGGGTCGGTGATCTCCGAGTAGCCCATCTTGCGCGCGGTCTCGGCCATGCGCGCGTCGAGGTTCTGGGCGACGCCCGGCATCGCCTTGGCGCCGATCGCCTCGCAGCGGGCGGTCTCCATCGCCTCGAAGAGGGCGCGCGCCATGTCGCCCTGGGGCAGGTAGCGGGTGTGGACCGCGTCGTCATGGAAGCGCATGCGCAGGGCGTATGCGTCGCCGGCCCCGCGGGCGGCGATCACCTCGTCGCGGCTCATGCGGCGCGAGACCTGGGGCAGGCGCAGGCTGTCGTTGGACATGCCCGGCGGATCGACCGAGAAACTGACCTGCAGGTCGCGGTCGCCGGCCATGGCGCGGGTCGCCTCGGCCAGCGCCTTCTTGAACGGGTCTGCGGGGTTGTCCCGGTCGTTGGCGGCCATTGCTGCGGCTCCCCGTCTGGTTGTCCTTGCGGTCCCGCGGCGGCGTCCTTGTGGACGGCGCGAGGCCCCTGTCCGTGTCGCGGCCGCGCGGGCCGCTCAGTCGTCCTGTCCGACGCGGCCGCTTTCCTCGGCGATCCGGGTGCAGACGTCGTAGTCGCGCGTGAGCAGGGTGTTGAAGTCCCCGTGGCCGAGGAACGCTCCCGCCGCGTCGTTGGCCATGTAGCGCGCGTTGATCTCGGTCGCGATCGGCCCGAGGTCGCGCGCCTCGCGCCCGTCGATCATCGCCCGCTCGCTCTCGGCCGTGCCCATCAGGCGGGCGAAGAAGGTGGCGACGGCGACGGTGGCCTGGCGCTGCGCCTCGGGCTGGCCTGCGGTGGCCTGGACCACCAGCTGGCTGACCACGGCGCAGCGCGACACGATCTCGAACGCCTCGTCGTCGTTGGCGGGCGTCCAGTTCTCCAGCGTCCGCTCGAACGGGGCGGGCGCCGCCTGCGCGGTCGCGGCGGCGGCGACCGCCGCCACGATCCCGGCTGCGACGCCGAGCCGTCTCACCCCAGCGCCACGCTGGCCGCGCTCTCGGGCAGTTCCTTGCCGAAGCAGCGCTGGTAGAACTCGGCGACCGTCTGGCGCTCGAGCTCGTCGCACTTGTTGAGGAAGGTCACCCGGAAGGCGAAGCCGATGTCGCCGGCGAAGATGCGCGCGTTCTCGGCCCAGGCCAGGACCGTGCGCGGCGACATGACGGTGGACAGGTCCCCGTTCATGAAGGCCGAGCGGGTCAGGTCCGCCACCGTCACCATCCGCGAGATCGTCGTGCGGCCCTCGGCGGTGTCGTAGTCCTTGTTCTTCGCCAGCACGATGCCGCACTCGGCGTCGTGGGGCAGGTAGTTCAGCGTCACCACCATCGACCAGCGGTCCATCTGGCCCTGGTTGATCTGCTGGGTGCCGTGGTAGAGGCCGGTCGTGTCGCCCAGGCCCACCGTGTTCGCTGTCGCGAACAGGCGGAAGTAGGGGTGCGGGTGGATGACCTCGTTCTGGTCGAGCAGGGTCAGCTTGCCGTCCACCTCCAGCACGCGCTGGATCACGAACATCACGTCAGGGCGGCCGGCGTCGTATTCGTCGAAGACGATGGCGACGTTGTTCTTCAGCGCCCAGGGCAGGATGCCCTCATGGAACTCGGTGACCTGCTTGCCGTCGCGGATCTTGATCGCGTCCTTGCCGATCAGGTCGATGCGGCTGATGTGGCTGTCGAGGTTCACGCGCACGCAGGGCCAGTTCAGGCGGGAGGCGACCTGCTCGATGTGAGTCGACTTGCCGGTGCCGTGGTAGCCCTGGATCATCACGCGGCGGTTGAAGGCGAAGCCCGCCAGGATCGCCATCGTGGTGTCGCGATCGAACTGGTAGGTGGGGTCGATCGTCGGCACGCGGTCGTTGGCCTCGGCGAAGCCTTTGACAGTCATGTCGGAATCGATGCCGAAGACCTCGCGCACCGAAATGTCTCTGGTGGGGGTCATCGCATCGGGGGTCGCGCCGTCGGCCATCGTATCGCTCGCTTTCCGCCGGTCCGGGTCCGGCCTGTCCTTGCGGATGTTTCGTGCAGCATATGATCCGCAGGTGCAAGGGCGCCAGCGGCGAGGCGCCGCGTCGGGCCTCAACCTTGCCGAAACCCCGGGCTGTCAGGGTCGCGGGCGCCTCGGGTGGGGCATGACGTGGCTGAAGTCTCGCGTTAAGAAAACCTAACAAATCCTTAACCGAGTCACCGGAGCCGCCATGCCCCGCGCCCGCCGCCTCGCCGCGTCGCTTTGCGCCGCGCTGTCGATCGCGTTCCCCGCCCTCGCCGAGCCCGGCCGGATCGAGGGCCCGGCCGAGATCACCGACGGCGACACGATCAGGATCTCCGGCCAGCGCATCCGCCTGCTGGAGATCGACGCGCCCGAGAGCGCGCAGACCTGCCTCGACGCCGCCGGCGCCTCGTATCCCTGCGGGCGGGTCTCGACGCGCACCCTGGCCGAGCTGATCGACGGGGCGAAAGTGACCTGCGCCTGGGACGAGATCGACCGCTACGACCGCCCGCTGGCGCGCTGCGAGGCGCGGGGACGCGACCTCGGCCGGGCGATGATCGCGGCGGG
>CAXGVP010000630.1:0-3037 GCA_964013055.1 uncultured Albimonas sp. | reverse complement strand
GGCCTCCCCTCAGAACCCCTCTCCGGCGAGGTGCAGCCCGGCGGCGCGGGTCCCGGCAAAGGCCAGCCCGGCGGCGTGCGCGCCGGCGACGGCCAGCGCGATGGGGCGGCGCCGGCGGAGGCGCTGCCGCCGCCCAGTTTCGCATCCGACGCGCCCTCGGCGCTGGCCGCCGCGGCCTCGGTCCTGCCGCCGTCGCGGCCCGCCTCCGCCCCGCGCACGCCGGCGCAGTCGGTGGCGATCGCCCTGCCCGACCCGCGCGCCGGCCAGCGCCCGCCCGGCGGGACCCGGGGGGCGACGGGCGCCCCGGCCGGAGGGCTCTGCGGCGATCCGCGGCTGTCGGGCCGCCCCCAGGCGCCCATCGACGGCCCCGGCGGCTGCGGCATCGCGGCGCCGGTCGAGGTGACCCATGTGCTCGGCGTGGCGCTCAGCCCGGCGGCGGTGATCAACTGCCGCACGGCCAAGATCTTCGGCGACTGGCTCGAGGACGGCCCGATGCGCGACGCGCCGCGCACGCTGGGCGCGCAGGTGACCCGGATCCGGGTGGCGGCGAGCTACGCCTGCCGCTCGCGCAACAACCGCCCCGGCGCGCGGATGTCGGAACATGCGCTGGGCAACGCGGTGGACGTGCGGGGCTTCCAGCTCTCGGACGGGCGCGAGATCGGGCCCGAGCGCAGCTGGGGCAAGGGCGAGGCCGGCCGGTTCCTGAAGGCGGCCTGGAGCGCGGCCTGCGGCCCCTTCGGCACGGTGCTGGGCCCCGGCTCGGACGGCTACCACACCGACCACCTGCACTTCGACTCGGCCCGCCGGCGCGAGGCCTGGTGCCGCTGAGCGCCCCGTCGCCAGCCTCCGCCCGCGACCTGCCAGCCCCCCCGACCGCAGCCGCGCCCCCGGCGCCCCATGAACTCGCCCCCAGGAGAACTCGCCCCCAGGACGCCCCCCGGCGCACGCGCCCGAGGCGAAGCCGTCGATGGGGACGCAGGGCGGGGCGGTCGCGGCCGCGCAGCGGACGCGCCGGGGCGCCCGCGTCCCGGGCGCGCCCTCAGCCCCCCGCGCCCGGTCGGATGGGGGCCCGAACGGGCAGCCGTGCGCCCAGACCCCCCGCTCAGAACCGCGGCGCCTCGCCCAGCGGGATCGGGCCGAGGAACGCGTTCCCGCCCGCGAAGCGCAGCGGCGCGGCAAGGCTCTTGCCGTCCGAGGTCAGGTTCGACATCAGCTGCAGCCCCATCTGCACCGCCCCCGCCAGGTCCGCCGGGATTGCGCCCGCCGCGATCGCCGCCTCCAGCACCCGCTTCCAGTTGGAGACCTCCAGGTCGATCACCCCTTCCGGCACGCCCGCCTCGTCGACCTCCAGCCGCCCCGACGCCGCCACCGACAGCGGCCCCCAGGTGATCACCGAGGGGCGCAGCCACAGGGTCTCGGGGCGCATCACGCCCGCCTCCACCGCCTCGCGGTCCAGCGGCTGGCGGAACACCGCCGTGGCGACGATCTTCGCCTCCTCGAAACGCTCGGGCAGCTCGGCCGCCAGCCGCTCGCCCAGCGCCGCGCGCCAGGCGTCGGGGGGCAGCAGGCCGCGGATGTCCAGCACCCCGTCATAGGCGTTCTCGCGGCCCCGCACCTCCTCCGAGGCCCGGATCGAGAGCTGCCCGCTCTCCACCCCCGCCCGCCAGCCGAGGCCGGAGCGCATCTCCAGCGCCTGCATCTCCAGGATCGCCCGGGTCAGCTCCAGCCGGGCGCCGGGCTCGAACGCGGCCGAGGCGCGCAGCCGGCCCGCCTCGATCTCCACCGTCTCGCCGGGGACCGAGACCCGGTGCACGCCCGGCCACTCGGCGATCACGCGGTGGGGCTGGTAGCTGAGCATGTAGGTGCGGAAGGTCGGCGCGGCCCAGGCCCAGCCCGCCTCGGGGTCCGACAGGCGCAGGCCCTCGGCGGTCATGTCGAAGCGGTTGGGATAGCCCGCGACCGAGACCTGCGCCTCCGCCTGCCAGCCGTCGGCGCGGCGCTCGGCCAGCCAGCCCTCGACCGCCTCCTGCTGGGCGGTGGAGCCGTACCACCACCAGCCGCTCCATGCCGCGAAGGCGACCAGCACCGCGCCCATGATGATGCCGAACCAGCGTCCCATCCGTTCACCTCTTCCGCGCCCCGCCTTTTCGGCGCGGCCTTGGCGGGGCATATAGCGGCCCCGGGGCGCAAGTGCGACCCGCAGGCGGCGGCCCGGAGGCGCGCCGGGCGAGGCTGCGGCGAGGGAGCGGGCGATGCTGGGACGCGACGAGACGGGGGCGCTGTGGGTCTTCGGCTACGGCTCGCTGATCTGGAACCCGGGCTTCGTCTTCGCCGAGCGTCTGCCCGCGCGCCTGACCGGCTACCGCCGCGCCTTCTGCCTGCGCTCGATCCGCTACCGGGGCACGCCGGCCGCCCCCGGCCTGGTGCTGGCGCTGGCCGAGCGCCCGGGCGCCGAGTGCCGCGGCCTCGCCTACCGCATCGCGCCCGAGCACGCCGACGCCGCCCACGCCTACCTGCGCGAGCGGGAGATGGTGACCGACAGCTACCTCGAGACGGTGCAGGAGCTCGAGCTCGACGGCCGGGCCCCGGTCCGCGCGCTGGCCTATGTGATCGACGAGACGCATCCCCAGTTCACCGACCTCTCCGCCCGCGCCCAGGCCGAGATCATCGTCGCGGCCCGCGGCCCGGCGGGGAGCAACCGCGACTACCTCCACAACACCGTCGCCCACCTTCGCGAGCTCGGCCTGCCCGACGCCGAGCTGGAGGCGCTGGACCTCGAAGTGCGCGCGCTCGCCGGAGAGGGCTGAGCCCCAAGCCCCGACGCGCGCCGCCGCAGGCCGCAGGAGGCCCCGGGTCGAGCCTGGGGGCGCGCCCGTGGGCGGGCCGGGGGAGGCCGGGGGCGGGTTCCGATGGCGGCGGCGTCGTCGGCCACGCCGCCGGGCTCCGCGGGTCGGGGCGACGGCCTTCCGCGCCGCGCGCCTCGAGGGAGGCGCCTGCCGGGTCCAGGTTCGGCTCTCCCCGTCTCTTGTCGGCTCCC
>CAXGVP010000629.1:0-3039 GCA_964013055.1 uncultured Albimonas sp. | reverse complement strand
GCTCGCGGCGGACCCGTATCCCTGGCCGTGGAACGGCGATCTGCGGCCCGAGAACACGGCGCTGATCATCATCGACATGCAGACCGATTTCTGCGGCGTCGGCGGCTACGTGGACAAGATGGGCTACGACCTGTCGAACACCCGCGCCCCGATCGAGCCGATCAAGACGGTGCTGGCCGCCATGCGCGCCTGGGGCGGGCTGGTGATCCACACCCGCGAGGGGCACCGCCCCGACCTGGGCGACCTGCCGCCGAACAAGCGCTGGCGCTCCCGCCGCATCGGCGCGGGCATCGGCGACGAGGGCCCCTGCGGGCGCATCCTCACCCGCGGCGAGCCCGGCTGGGAGATCATCGAGGAGCTGGCCCCCATCGAGGGCGAGCCGATCATCGACAAGCCCGGCAAGGGCAGCTTCTACGCCACCGACCTGGAGCTGCTGCTGCGCACGAAGGGCATCCAGAACTTCGTCCTGACCGGCATCACCACCGACGTCTGCGTGCACACCACCATGCGCGACGCCAACGACCGCGGCTTCGAGTGCCTGCTGCTCGAGGACTGCTGCGGGGCGACCGACATGGGCAACCACCTGGCCGCGATCAAGATGATCAAGATGCAGGGCGGGGTGTTCGGGGCGGTGTCGAATTCCACCGATTTCGTGGCCTGCCTGGAGGCCGTCGGCAAATGACCGTCCTCTCCCCCGACATGAAGGCGCTGGGCGTCGAGACGGTCGGCATGACCAAGCGCTTCGGCGGCTTCACGGCGCTGGACGACGTCTCGATCAAGGTGACGCCGGGCTCGTTCCACGCCCTGCTGGGGGAGAACGGCGCGGGCAAGTCGACGCTCGTGAAATGCATCATGGGCTTCTACACGCCGACCGAGGGCTCGGTCGTCGTGGGGGCCCGAGAGGTCGACATCCCAGACCCCCGCACCGCCCACGCCATGGGCCTGGGCATGGTCTACCAGCATTTCACGCTGGTGCCCTCGCTGACGGCGGCCGAGAACCTGGTGATCTCCCGCGAGGACGCGCCCAAGATCATCGACTGGCGGCGGGAGCGTCGCGACCTCGAGCAGTTCATGGACACCATGCCCTTCAAGGTGCCGCTGAACGTGCCGGTGATGCGGCTGTCCGCGGGCGAGCGGCAGAAGCTGGAGATCCTCAAGCAGCTCTACCTCGGCCGGCGGTTCCTGATCCTGGACGAGCCGACCTCGGTGCTGACGCCCTCCGAGGCGGACGAGGTGCTGGGCGTGGTCCGCGGGCTGACCGAGGCGGGGGAGATCTCGGTCCTGATGATCTCCCACAAGTTCCGGGAGGTGACGGCGTTCGCGGATGAAGTCTCGGTCCTGCGCCGCGGCGTGAAGACCGGCGGGGGGCTGGTGAAGGACCTGACCCACGCCGACATGGCCGAGATGATGGTCGGCGCCGAGACGCTCGCCCGGCCCGCCGCGCGCACCGGCACGCCGGGAGAGGTCGTGCTCAGGGTCGAGGGGGTGCGTGCCACCGACGCCTCGGGCCTGCGCCAGATCGAGGTGGACGCCTTCGAGGTCCGCGCGGGCGAGGTCGTGGGCATCGCCGGCGTCTCCGGCAACGGCCAGTCGGAGTTCATGGAGATCCTGACCCACCAGCGCCCCTGCGAGGCCGGCCAGATCAAGGTCCATGGCGTGCCCTACCACGCGACGCGGGAGGAGCAGCGCCGCCTCAAGGTCCGCTATCTGCCCGAAGAGCCCCTCAAGAACGCCTGCGCGCCGAAGATGAGCGTGGCGGAGAACATCTCCTTCCGCTCCTTCGACGTGAACGGGACGGGGACGCGCAAGTGGCTCGACGGCGCCGGCATGACCCGGCTGGGGGCGGAATTGGTGAAAGCCTTCAAGGTGAAGACCGCGAGCCTCGAAAGCCCGATCGAGAGCCTCTCGGGCGGCAACGTCCAGCGCGCGGTCCTGTCGCGCGAGCTGTCGGGGGAGGTCGACCTGCTGATCATCTCCAACCCCTGTTTCGGCCTCGACTTCACCGCGGTCGCCGAGATCCGCCAGCGGATCATGGCGGCGCGCAACGGCGGCGCCGCGGTGCTGCTGATGTCCGAGGACCTGGACGAGATCCTGGAGCTGTCGGACCGCATCCTGGTGATGTCGGAGGGCCGCTTCGGCTACGAGGTCGCCGCCGAGCAGGCCGACGTGGCCGAGATCGGCCGGCACATGGCGGGGCACGACTGATGGCCACCCTTCACGCCGAGCCCTTCGCCCTCGACCTGGACCTGACGGCCCTGGGCCTGGTCGTCATCGACATGCAGCGCGACTTCGTCGAGCCCGGCGGCTTCGGCGCCAGCCTCGGCAACGACGTGAACCTGCTGCGCGCGATCATCCCCGCGACCGCCCGCCTGATCGAGGGATTCCGCTCCGCCGGCCTGCCGGTGATCCACACCCGCGAGTGCCACCGCCCGGACCTGTCGGACCTGCCGCCCGCGAAGCGCGACCGCGGCGCCCCCACCCTGCGCATCGGCGACGAGGGCCCCATGGGCCGCATCCTGATCGCCGGGGAGCCGGGCGCCGACATCATCCCCGAACTCTATCCCGTGGAGGGCGAGACCGTGATCGACAAGCCGGGCAAGGGCGCCTTTTACGCCACCCCCTTCGGCGACGTGCTGAAGCGGAAGGGCCTGCGCCAACTGGTCTTCGCCGGCGTCACCACCGAGGTCTGCGTGCAGACCACCATGCGCGAGGCCAACGACCGGGGCTTCGAGTGCATCCTGGCGACCGACGCCACCGAGTCCTACTTCCCCGCCTTCAAGCAGGCCGCCATCGAGATGATCCGCGCCCAGGGCGCGATCGTGGGATGGACCGCCACGACCGACGAAATCCGGGAGGCGATCGGTGTCTGACATGATCCCCTCTGCCCCTGTCACCGACGCGCCCGCGGTGCTGCGCGGATTTCTGCCGATGGCGCTCGCCGGGGGCTGGAAGACGCTGCCATTCGATTTCTTCCGCGAGGGGGTGGAGATCCACCGTCTCGCGGAGGGCCCCGCCGCGGTCGCGCTTCTTCGCTACGCG
>CAXGVP010000628.1:0-3050 GCA_964013055.1 uncultured Albimonas sp. | reverse complement strand
CCCGGACGCGAGCCTGATCGAGTCGAAGTCCCTGAAGCTGTTCCTGACCAGCTTCCGCAACCACGGCGCCTTCCACGAGGACTGCACCGTGGGCATCGGCCGCCGCCTGGCCGAGGCCGCAAAGCCCCTCTGGCTTCGCATCGGCGGCTACTGGTATCCCCGCGGCGGCATCCCGATCGACGTGTTCTGGCAGACCGGCGCCCCGCCCGAGGGCCTGTGGCTTCCCGACCAGGGCGTCCCCCCCTACCGCGGCCGCGGCTGAGCCCCGACCGCGCCCCCTCCCGCTCCCGCATCCTCCAGGAGAGCTCCATGGATCATCAGACCCCCGCCCGGATCATCGACGGCAAGGCCTTCGCCGCCGGCCTGCGCGCGCGCATCGCGGGCCATGTCGCAGGCCTGAAGGCGCAGGGCGTGACCCCGGGCCTGGCGGTGGTGCTGGTGGGCGAGGACCCGGCCTCGGAGGTCTATGTGCGCAACAAGGGCGTCGCCACGGCCGAGGCCGGAATGCAGGGCTTCGAGCACAAGCTGCCCGCCGACACGTCCGAAGCGGCGCTGATGGCGCTGATCGCCCGGCTCAACGCCGATCCGGCGGTGCACGGGATCCTGGTGCAGCTGCCGCTGCCGGGGCATCTGGACGCCGACAAGGTGATCGACGCGATCGCGCCCGGGAAGGACGTCGACGGCTTCCATGTGCAGAACGTCGGCCGGCTGGCGACGGGGATGGACGCGATGGTCTCCTGCACGCCGCTGGGCTGCCTGATGATGCTGCGCGAGCAGCTGGGCGACCTCTCGGGCCTCGAGGCGGTGGTGGTCGGGCGCTCCAACATCGTCGGCAAGCCGATGGCCCAGCTGCTGCTGCGCGAGAACTGCACGGTGACCATCGCCCATTCCCGCACCCGGGACCTTCCGGCGGTCTGCCGGCGGGCGGACATCGTGGTGGCGGCGGTGGGCCGTCCGCGGATGGTGCAGGGCGACTGGATCAAGCCGGGCGCGACGGTGATCGACGTGGGCATCAACCGCATCCCCGCGCCCGAGCGCGGCGAGGGCCGCGTGCGCCTGGTGGGCGACGTCGACTTCGACTCCGCCGTGCAGGTCGCCGGCGCGATCACCCCGGTGCCCGGCGGCGTCGGCCCGATGACCATCGCCTGCCTGCTGGCCAACACGGTGATCGCGGCAAGCCGCCTCGCCGGCATCGCGCCCCCGGCCGACCTCGCCTACTGACCCCCGCCGAGCCGCCGCGCCCCGGTCCCGCCGGCCGGCGCGCGCGGCGCGTGGCGGCGGACGGCGACGATCACCGCTTCCTCGTCCAGGCCGAGAACAGTCGAACGCGGCGCCCGCGGTGCGGTCCTGCAATCCCGGACGGTCGCCGGCATCCGACCCTTCCAGACCGCCGCAGGGTTCGCCCCGCAGGTCCCGCTCGGCGCCGAGGTCGTCGCTTGCGATCGCTGCATCCCCGCTCGGACGGCCTGCGGGGTCGGGGCGCTGCCGCCACGCCCCTCGCCCATGGCGACACCTTCCAGCCGCGGGGGAGGAGCGCCCCGTCAAACCCCGGGGCCAGAGGTCTAGCGCAGGTTCACCCGCAGCGCCGCGGCGGCGGCGAAGGGGGAGACGCCGGCGGCCAGCGCCGTGACCGCGCCCAGGAAGGCCAGCGCCGGGGTCGGGTCGAGCCCGGTCGCCGCCCGGTCCGCCGCCTGCGCCCCGAAGATCAGCGTCGGCACGTAGAGCGGCAGCACCAGCACCGACAACAGCAGCCCGCCGCGTCGCACCCCCGCCGTCAGCCCCGCGCCGACCGCGCCCACCAGGCTGAGCGCCGGGGTGCCGATCAGCAGGGCCGCGAGCAGCGGGCCGAACGCCTGCGGGGCGAGGTTCAGCATCACCCCGATCGCCGGCGCCGCCAGCGTCAGCGGCAGCCCGGTCGAGATCCAGTGCGCCACGGCCTTCGCCAGCACGATCGCCTCCAGCGGCAGGGGGCCCAGCGCCAGCTGGTCCAGCGAGCCGTCCTCGAGATCCGCCTGGAACAGCCGGTCGAGCGACAGCAGGCACGCGAGCAGCGCGCAGACCCACACCACCCCGGCCGCGATCCGCGCCAGCGCCTGCCCCTCGGGGCCCACCCCCAGCGGGATCAGCAGGGCCGCGAGCAGGAAGAACCCCAGGCTCAGCAGCCCCCCGCCCCCGAGCCGGAAGGCCAGCGCCAGGTCGCGGCGCACCAGCGCGAGGAAGGCGCTCATCGCCACTCTCCCGTCAGGAACGGGTCGTCGAGCGCGCCCTCGGCAGGCTCGACCTCGCGCCGGGGGGACGGGCCGGAGCGCGCGGGCGGCCCGGGCATCGTCACCACCGTGTCGCCGAAGCCCAGGTCCACATGGGTGGCGGCGAGCGCGATGCCCCCCGCCGCGCAGTGCTCGCGCACGACCTCGGCGAAGGTGGCGGTGGAGCCGGCGTCGAGCGACACGGTCGGCTCGTCGAGCAGCCAGATCGGGCGGGCGGCGACCAGCAGGCGCGCGAGCCCCAGCCGGCGCTTCTGGCCGGCCGAGCACCAGTGCGCAGGATCCTCGGCCAGGCGCTGCAGGCCGAAGCGCTCCAGCGCCGCGTCGACGCGGGCGGCGGGGGCGCCGTGGAAGGCGGCCCAGGCGGCGAGGTTGCCGCGCACGGTGAAGGCGGGCTTCACCGCGTCCAGGTGGCCGGCCAGCGCCACCTTCTCGCGCCAGGCCTCGCCGTCGGTGGACAGCCGCAGCCCGTCGAGGCGCGCCCCCCCCGCCGCCGCCGGCGCCAGCCCCGCGAGGATGCGCAGGAGCGAGGACTTGCCCGAGCCGTTCGGCCCCCGCAGCGCCGCGGCCTGGCCGGAGACGAGCGCGAAGGACAGGCCCTCGAACACGAGGCGCCCGGCGCGGCGGCAGGCGAGGGTTTCGGCGCGGAACTCCATGGCTCTCCCCTTAGCCGGGGCGGGGGGCGGGGGGAAGCGGTGGGGCGTCGCGCCTCGCCCCCTGCCGCGCGCCGGCGGCCGGCCGGGGGAGGCCCCGGGTCAGGCCCGGGGCGCCCATGGGGGGCGGGGG
>CAXGVP010000627.1:0-3051 GCA_964013055.1 uncultured Albimonas sp. | reverse complement strand
AGAGACCGAGGTCGTCGCGACCCTCGGCTCGAAGGAGGGGCTGGCGAACCTCGCCATGGCGATCACCGCGCCGGGCGACGTGGTGCTGACGCCGTCGCCCTCCTACCCGATCCACCCCTACGGCTTCATCATCGCCGGCGGCGCGCTGCGCCACATCCCCGTGGCGGGCGGCGCCTTCAACCCCGAGCAATACCTGCGCGACGTCGAGAACGCCTGCATCCACACGGTGCCCGCGCCCACCGCGCTGGTGGTGAACTTTCCCTCCAACCCCACCGCGCAGGTCTGCGACCTCGACTTCTACGTCGAGCTGGTGCGGCTGGCGAAGCGCCACGACATCTGGCTGCTCTCCGACCTCGCCTATGCCGAGATCTACTTCGACGACACGCCCCCGCCCTCGATCCTGCAGGTGCCCGGCGCCAAGGACATCGCGGTGGAGTTCACGTCGCTGTCCAAGACCTACTCCATGCCCGGCTGGCGCATGGGGTTCGCGGTCGGGAACCCGCGCCTGATCGGGGCGCTGGCGCGCATCAAGTCCTACCTCGACTACGGCGCCTTCACCCCGGTGCAGGTCGCCGCGGCCGCTGCCCTCAACGGCCCGCAGGACTGCATCGGAGAGATCCGCGCCCTCTACAAGGGCCGCCGCGACGTGCTGGTCGACGCGATGACCCGCGCGGGATGGGAGATCCCCTCCCCCCCCGCCACCATGTTCGCCTGGGCGCCGGTGCCCGAGCCGTTCCGCGCGCTCGGCTCGATGGCCTTCTCCAAGATCCTCCTCCAGGAGGCCGCAGTCGCCGTCGCCCCCGGCATCGGCTTCGGCGAGTATGGCGAGGGCCATGTGCGCCTCGGCCTGGTGGAGAACGAGCAGCGCATCCGCCAGGCGGCCCGCGGCGTGAAGAAGCTCCTCGCCGACCCGCAGGCGGCCCTCGACCGCCACCACGAGAGCCTCGCCCAGGCGGCCGAGTAACCCCGGCGCCCGACGCCCGCCACGGCCCCCGCCGCCGACCCTGCGGCGCGGGCCCGCGGCCGGCCACGCGCGCAACAGCGGTCGCGCCGCTCCCCCGCGACGGCGCGGAGCCGCCGTCGCCTGCCTGCACCCCGCAGGGCCTTCTCTTTTCCCTGCAACCCGGGCATGCCTGCGCCATGAGCCTCAGACCCGCCCGCCCCTGCGACGCCTCGAGCATCGCCGCCCTCTCGATCGAGGTCTGGCTGGGCGCCTATCTCAAGCGCGGCGTCGGCGCCGTCTTCGCGGACTACGCGCTCGCGACCTTCACCCCCGCCAACGCCGAGCGCTTCATCGCCGACCCGGCCGAGTTCGTCCTGGTCTCCCAGAACGCGGAGGGCATCGACGGCTACATCCGCCTGACCTCCGGCAGCCCGGCGCCGGTCGCCGGCTGCTCGGACCTGGAAATCGCGACCCTCTACGTGCAGCCGCGCCACCATGGCCGCGGCCTCGGCTCCCGCCTGCTGGAGGCGGGCCTCGCCCACGCCCGCAGCCTCGCGGCCGGCTCCGTCTGGCTGACCACCAACGCCGAGAACACGCCCGCCATCGCGTTCTACCTCGCGCGCGGCTTCGAGAAGCTCGGCGAAACCCACTTCCGCATCGCCGACCAGGGCTACCTCAACAACCTCTATCGTCGCCGGCTGGACTGAGCCTCCGGCAGGCGGTTCAGGCGTCTCAGGCGGCTCAGGCGGCCTGCAGGGCCCCGCGCTCGGCCCACAGGCGCGCGGCCTCGGCCTCGGCTGCGGCGAGGTCGGTGCAGGCCCCGGCGGCCAGCAGCGCGGCCGCCGCGGTCGCGATCACCACGGCTTCGGAGAACGCGTCCTCCAGCTCCCCGGCCCACAGGGCGGGCAGCCGGGCGGGATCGGGCTCGGCGTCCGCCAGCCGGCGGGTCTCGTCGATGATCGGCGCGGCCTCGATCTCGATCCGCTCGCCCCCGACCACGCCCTCCAGCGTCACCGACTTCGCCGGGTTCCGCTCGAACTCCCCGCCGCCGCCCTTCAGCGCCAGCTGCCGCGGCTGCCCGCGCAGGATCGAGGCGTCGACCTGCAAGGGCCGATAGGGCGGATGGAACACCCCCTGCACCGAGCACGCCGCCCCCGAGGGGTTCATCACCCGCAGCGTCGTGTTCACCGCCGAGCGCAGCCCCAGCACGTCGCGCAGCCGCAGCAGCCGATAGAGGTCCGGGGACATGACTTCCAAAGGCGCATAGGCGATGCCGTTCGCGTCCAGCGCCTCGCGCGCGGCGGCGGGCGTCTCCACCACCGGGATGCCGATGCCGGGCAGGGCGGCGCGCAGGTTCGCCGCCTCGCGCATGTGGGCGGCCGAGTTCCAGCCGTGCATCAGCACCGGCAGGCCCGAGCCTGCCACCAGCTTCGCGGCCAGCAGGAACAGCGGCAGGCCGCGGCTCTTGCCCGCGGCATAGCTCGGCCAGTCGATGGCGGGCCGCAGCTCGCCCCACGCGGCCAGCCCCTCGGTCGCGCCGTCGCAGAAGCCCGCGATCTCCTCGGCGTTCTCGCCGCGGAAGCGCATCAGCATCAGCAGCGCCCCCACCGCCTCCGGCGCGGGGGTTCCGGCCAGCATCTGGCGCATCGCCTCCGCCGCCTCCCCCCGTTCGAGGTTGCGCGAGCGGCCGGGGCCGCGGCCAAGGGTGCGGACGAGCTGAGAGAAGGTCATGCCGCCAAGGTGCGCGCGCCCCTCGCCTTGTCAAGCAGCGCCTGGAGCTCCGGCCGGCACGAGCCGCAGTTGCTCCCCGCCCCCAGCGCCGCCCCGATGGCGGCGACGTCGGCCAGCCCCTGCTCGGCGATCGCCGCCTGGATGGTGTTCACCCCCACCGAGAAGCACGAGCACACGATCGCGCCGGGGTCCGGGCGGTCCGCGCCGGGCCGCCCCGCCAGCAGGTCGGGCGGCGTCTGCGCCTGCGCCAGAAGACCCGCGAGATGGCCGCGCGCGACCTCCACCGGCTCGCGCGCCGCGAACAGCGCGCCCGCCAGCCGCCCCTCGACGAACAGCGCGAGGCGGGCGGCCCCCCGGGCGCGGTCCTCGAGGATCAT
>CAXGVP010000626.1:0-3051 GCA_964013055.1 uncultured Albimonas sp. | reverse complement strand
CCCGCCTGAACTGACCGGGCGCGACGTCCGCCGCCAGGCGCGCCCCGGGCCTGTCCCGGGGCCTCTCCCGCCCTCGCGGCCGGCGCGATCTGTGTCGGGGGTGCGGCTCCCACCGGGCAGGTCGACGCCTGCGGCGCGCGTGGGGAAGAGGCCCCGGACCAAGTCCGGGGCGCGCCCGTGGGGCGGGACGGGCGCCGAAGACCGCCGGGCGGATGCGTCCTCAGGCGAGCAGCAGATCCGCCGCGTCGTCGTTCAGGATCAGGCCGATGCCCTCGGCGTCCAGCAGCTCCGCCCCCTGGGGGTTGGAGAGGAGGATGGCGAAGGTCTCGTCGGGCTCGGGCGTCTCGTCGCCGGCCAGGGCCACGCGGATCTCGCGGGTCTGGTCGCCGGGGGCGAAGCGCAGGGTGCCGGAGGCGGGCTCGAAGTCGTCCGCATCGGCGGTCCCGGGGGCGGTGGTCCAGTCGACCGCGATCTCCTGCACGGCGGGCGCGGTGAGGGAGACCTCGAAGACCATCCAGGCGGTCCCGCCCTCGGCGAGGTCGAACTGCATCGGCTCGAGATAGGTCATCTTGGCCTCGATCACCGTGCGCCAGTCGTCGGCGAGCACGCCGCCGGTGTCGCCGCTGTTGGGGTTCCAGGACCACCAGGTCCAGCCGATCCCCTCCTGCCCGGGCGCCAGCTCGGAGACGCCGTCGCCGTCGAAGTCGCCCTGCAGGTAGGCGGTCAGGGCGGCCAGCCAGGGTTCGTCCTTGGGGTCCTGCAGGCGGGTTCCGAACTCGCCCAGCATCACCGGGGCGATCTCCTCCTCGAAGATGAAGCCCCAGGCCTCGCGGAAGATCTCGGGCAGGTCGTCGGCGAAGTCGGGCGACTGGAACCAGGGCTGGGCGTGGACGGAATTGCCGTAGTCGTGGGGCGAGTAGACCAGCTTGTCCGGGACGGCGAGCTCGATGGGCCGGTCGCGCACGCCCTGCAGGGCGCCGCCCCACCAGTAGGCGTCTCCGTCATAGGCGCCGACGCCTTCGACCAGGATCAGCCAGTTGGGGTTCACCTCGCCGATGGCGTCGCCGGCGGCCTCGGCCGCGCGGGCCCAGTCGGAGGCGCCGCCCCCGCCCCAGGTCCCGGCGTGAGGCTCGTTGTGCAGGTCGGCGCCGATCACGGTGGGATCGTCGGCGTAGCGGGCGGCGAGCATCCGCCAGTCCTCGATCCACCCCGCCTCGGTGAAGCCGCCCTCCCCATGCCACAGCCCGTTGCCCGAGGTCCCGGCGCCGGCGGTGGAGCGGTGGTGGTCGAGGATGATGCGCATCCCGATCTGCCCCGCGTAGTCCACGATCACGTCGAGGATCTCGACAGGGGTCAGGCCGGCCAGGTCCGGGTTCTGCGAAAAGTCGATGCCGTTGGGCGCGGCGGAGGTGTGCAGCATCTCGGACGAGAACGGCAGGCGGATCGTGTTGAACCCCTCCGCCTTCATCTGGTCCATCATCTCGGCGTAGCCGCGGGTCCACAGGCCATGCGGGGCGAAGGTGTCGCTCTCGAAGCCGAACCAGTTCACGCCGGCGATGCGCACCGGATGTCCGTCGGCATCGACGACCTGGTTCCCGGAGGTCGAGAACCAGCCCGGCGACGCCCCGCTCTCGTCGCCTTCGGCCGCCTGGGCGTCGCCGATGCCTATCCCGGGGACGGTCTCGTGGTCGTCGTCGACGATCACGCCCGTGGCCCGGGTGTCCCCCAGCGTCGCGCCCTGGGGCGCGGACAGGGCCAGGGTGAGTTGTTCCGCCGTCTCGTCCAGCGCGTCGTCCAGCGTGGCGACGACCACCGTCCGCGTCGTCTCCCCCGGCTCGAAGACCAGCGTACCCGAGACCGGCAGGTAGTCGAGGCCTGCGGCGGCGGCGTCCAGCTCGAGCGGCTGGCCGCCGTCCTGCGTGGCATAGGCGACGGAGACGGTTTCGACCGAAGCGGCCGAGAGCGAGATCTCGAATTCGAGAACCCCGCCCTCGACCACCTCAGCCCCGGCGACCGAGATCGCCGGCGGCGCGACGGGGGGGTCCGCGCCGTCCAGGACCAGGCCGGAGACGGCGCTGTCGCCGCCCTCGGCCTGGAAGCCGAAGCCGGTGGTTTCCCCCGCGGGGACCCCGGCGTTGTAGTCCAGGTTCGCCAGCACGTAGCGGCCGCCCTCGTGGCTGACGACGCGGGCGTTCCAGATGCCGGTGATCTCGAAATCCGCCTCGAAGGAGACGGTCCAGCCGTCGAGCGCCTCGGTCCCGGCGACGACCTGCATCTGCGCGACGAAGCCCGAGGACCAGGCGTCGCTCACGGTGTAGGAGACCGAGCCGGAGGCGGGCGGCGCCTCGTCGTCGTCGAGGATGCGCACCACGCCGCGCCCGTCGGCGATCGTCGCGCCCTCGGCGTTCGAGAGGCGGACGGTGAAACGTTCCTGCGCGGCGTCGAGCACGTCGTTCTCGGCCAGCGTGTCGCCATGGACCCAGACGCGGATCGACTGCTGCACCTCGCCGGGGGCGAAGACCAGCGTGCCGGCGTCGGCGCGGTAGTCGGCGCCCGCCTCGGCCGAGCCGTCGCGGGTGGTCCAGTCGACGCTGACCGGGCGGTCCGACGGCTCGGACAGGCGCACCCGCAGCCAGGCCCAGGCGCCGTGGTCGTCGCCCTCCTCCAGCCGGAAGTTGGTGATCGCGAGCGTGGGCGGGGGCGCGGCCGGGGCGTCGTCGTCGCGCAGCGTGAGCTGCGCCTCGGCGTCGGCGATCTGCGCGCCCTCGGCGTTCGACAGGCGCAGGAACAGCGTCTCGTCGCCCTCGGGCGCCGCGTCGCCGAGGGCGTGGAGGTGCAGGGTCCTGGCGGTCTCGCCGGGGGCGAAGACCAGGACGCCGGAGGCGGCGTGATAATCCTCGCCGGCCCGCGCCGTGCCGTCGGCGGTGGTCCACGCGACCGTGACCGGCGAGGTCGAGGCCCTGGAGAGAGCGACCTCGATCCGCAGATGGGTCTCGCCCGCGTCCCCCTCGTCGGCGGAGACGTCGGCGAGCGTGATCCGCGGCGGCCCCT
>CAXGVP010000625.1:0-3051 GCA_964013055.1 uncultured Albimonas sp. | reverse complement strand
GGGTGGAGGATCAGCGCGCCCCTGCGGGGTGGAGGATCAGCGCGCCCCTGCGGGGTGGAGGATCAGCGCGCCCCTGCGGGGCGGAGGATCAGCGCGCCCCTGCGGGGTGCGGGGCGTCAGGCTTCGGCGGACTCGAGCGCGGCGGCGGCCTCGGCGAGGGCCTGGGGCAGGGCGGTCTCGAAGGCGTCGAGCATCTCGGGCGTGCCGGCGGAGACGCGGATGCAGCGGTTCTCCGGCTCGACGAAGGGCATGCGCACGAAGACGCCGCGCTCGATCAGGGCCGAGAGGACGGCCTTGGCGAAGTCGCCGTCGCGGCCGCAGTCCACCGCGACGAAGTTGGTGGCCGAGGGCAGGACCGTGAGGCCGTTCTTCGCCGCGATCTCGCCGATGCGCTCGCGGGCGGCGGCGACCTGGGCGCGGATCTGCGGGATCCAGGCCTTGTCCTCGATCGAGGCTGCGGCGCCGACCAGGCCGATGCGGTTCATGCCGAAGTGGTTCTTGACCTTGTTGAAGGCCCCGATCATCCGCCTGGTGGCGATCGCGTAGCCCACCCGCATCCCGGCCATGCCGTAGGCCTTGGAGAAGGTGCGCATCCGCACCACGCGCGGATCCTCGGGATCGATCTGCGGGGCCGTGCCCTCGGGCGCGAACTCGATATAGGCCTCGTCGAGGCACAGGACCGAGTCGGAGGGCATCGAGGCGATCATCCGCTCGATCTTCGCCGCCGGCCACCAGGTGCCCATCGGGTTGTCGGGATTGGCGAGGTAGACCAGCGGCGCGGCCTCGCGCGCGGCGGCGGCCAGCAGGGCGTCGGGATCCTCATGGTCGTCGCGATAGGGGACCTTCACCAGGCGGCCGCCGAAGCTCGACACATGGTAGTTGAAGGTGGGGTAGGCGCCGTTGGAGGTCACCACCGGCGTGCCCTCGGAGACCAGCACGCGGGCCAGCAGGCCCAGCAGCCCGTCCACGCCCTCGCCCACCACGATGTTCTCGAACGGCACGCCATGCTCGGCGGCCAGCGCCTCGCGCAGCTCGCGATGCTCGGCGTCGGCGTACATCCAGCACTCGGGCAGCGCCTCGGCCATTGCCGCCAGCGCGCGGGGCGAGGGGCCGAAGACGTTCTCGTTGGCGCCCAGGCGCGCGGAGAACGGCCGGCCCAGCGCGCGCTGCTGCTGCTCGGGGCTGACGAAGGGAATGGTGGCCGGCAGGCGCTCGACCAGGGGCGTGAAATGCGGACGGGACATGAGGCGCCTCCTGGGGCCGGCGCGCGGAAGCGCGCGAACGGAGTGCGCGCGAATATCCGCTCGCGCCCCCTCGCGTCAAGCGCACGGAAGGGTGAACGGGGGCCGATTCACGGGCGCTGCGGCGCGGAATCCGCGCTTCCCGGGCCCTTGCCGGCGGTTGGCGATTGACGCCGCGCCGCGCGGCGGTCTAACGCTCGCGCGCGATCCTGCGATGCAGCAAGCGGAGGCCGTCCATGGTCCAGCGTCTTCACCTCGTCTTCGGCGGCGAGCTCGTGAACCCGTCCTCGAACCAGTTCATCGACGTCTCCAAGATCGACATCGTGGGGATCTATCCCAACTACGCCTCCGCCTTCACCGCCTGGAAGGCCGCCGCCCAGCGCACCGTGGACGACGCCCACACCCGCTATTTCATCGCCCACCTGCATCGCCTGCGCGACGAGGAGCGCGAGGCGAGCCCGACCGAGGAGCTGGGCTGAGCGGGACATGCTGGGCCGGATCCGACGCTCGCCGCGCCTGCGCCGGCTCGCGGCCTCGCTGGGGGCGTGGTACATCCGGCTGGTGGACCGCACCACGCGGTGGGAGATCTCCGATCCCGCCCTGCGCGACCGCATCCGCGCCCAGCAAGAGCGGATCGTGATCGCCATCTGGCACGGCCGGCTGCTGATGATCCCCGCCGAGATGCCGCCGGGCGCGCGGGTGCACGCGATGATCTCGGCCAACCGCGACGGCGACATCATCGCCGACTGCGTGGGGCGGTTCGGCATCGCCTCGATGCGCGGCAGCTCCCGCGATCCGCGCAAGCCCCACAAGCACAAGGGCGGCGCCGCCGTCGCCGCCGAGGCGATGGAGCTGCTGGCCGAGCATGAGCGCATCGCCGTGGCGCTCAGCCCCGACGGGCCGCGCGGGCCGCGGATGCGCGCGCAGCCCGGCGTCGCCTCGGTCTCCGCCACGATGGGCGTGCCGGTGATGCCGTTCTCCTATTCCACCAACCGCGGCTTCGTCGCCGGCAGCTGGGACGGGTTCTTCGTGCCGCTGCCCTTCGGCCGCGGCGTCAAGGTCTGGGGCCCGGCGATCGAACCGCCCGAGGACCGCTCCCCCGAAGGGATCGAGGCTCATCGCCGCCGCATCGAAGAGGTGCTGACCCGGATCACCCGCGAGGCGGACCTCAGGATGGGACGCACCCCGGTCGAGCCCGCGGCCCCCGGCGCCCGGCGCTGACATGGGAACCCCCGCGCTCAGCCTCTATCTCGCGCTCGCCGGTCTCGCCGGGCCGCTCGCGCCGCGCCTGCTGGCCCGGCGGGCGGCGAGGGGCAAGGAGGACCCCGACCGGATGGCGGAGAAGCTGGGCGAGGCGGGGCTGGAGCGCCCGCCCGGCCCGCTGGCCTGGTTCCATGCGGCCTCGGTGGGCGAGTCCCTCTCGGTGCTGGGCCTGATCGAGGAGATCCGGGCCGCGCGCCCCGACGTCTCGGTGCTGGTCACCACCGGCACGGTCACCTCGGCGACGCTGATGGCGACGCGGCTGCCCGCGGGCTGCCGGCACCAGTTCGCCCCGCTCGACCTCGGCCGGGCGCCGCGGCGCTTCGTCGAGCACTGGCGCCCGGACCTGTGCGTCTGGGTGGAAAGCGAGATCTGGCCGGCGCTGGTCGAGGCGGCGGGCCGCTCCGGCGCGCCGATGGCGCTGGTCAACGCCCGCATGTCCGAGAGCTCCGCCCGGGGCTGGCGCCGGGCGCCGGGCATGATCGCCCACCTGCTGCGCCGCTTCTCGGTGGTGCTGGCCCAGGACGAGGACGGCGCCGCCCGCCTGCGC
>CAXGVP010000624.1:0-3054 GCA_964013055.1 uncultured Albimonas sp. | reverse complement strand
GGGCGCGCGGGGCCGGCGTTCGGCTCGCGGCGCAGGGCGAGCGTGGGTCTTCTGGCGACCGTCGGACCGGGCGCCGGGCGCCACGGGCGCGGCCTTCGCCCCGCGCCGCGAGCGGAACCGCGGCATGGGCGCGACGGCGGTCGCGGCGCCTCGACCCGCTCGCGCAGGGCGCGCGTCGGGGGGTCAGTCCTGCGCGCGGGCTCTCTCGATCAGTTCCTCGACCTTGGGGCCGATGCCCTCGACCACCTTCTTCACCCCCTCGGCGTTGGGGTGGATGCCGTCGCCCTGCATCAGGGCGCGGCCGGCCTCGCGGTCCCCGAGGCCGCCGATCCCGGCCAGGAAGTTGGGGTAGAGCAGGGCGCCGTGCGTCTCGGCGAGGTCGGGATACATGGCGTCGAAGGCCTGCTGCCAGTCCTCGCCGTAGTTGCGCGGCGCGGGAAGGCCGGCGAGCAGGGCGGGCAGGCCCCTTTCGCCCAGCGCGGTCAGGATCGCGTCGAGGTTCGCCTTGCTCGAGGCCGGGTCGATGCCGCGCAGCAGGTCGTTGCCGCCCAGCTCCACGATCACCGCGTCCACCTCCGGGCTCAGCGACCAGTCCAGCCGCGACAGTCCCCCGCGCGTGGTGTCGCCCGAGACCCCGGCGTTGATCACTTCCACGTCATGACCACGCGCCTGCAGCCAGGCCTCGAGCTGGGGGACGAAGCCGTCCTCCTGCGCCAGCCCGTAGCCGTGGGTCAGGCTGTCGCCCAGCGCGAGCAGCGTCGTCTCGGCCGCCGCGACGGAGCCGGCCGCGCCCACCGTGAGAAAAACGGAGGCCGCCGCCGCCTTGAGCCCGGGACCCGCGGCCCCATATGCCCGGGAACCCGCATCCATGATGCGCCGCAGCAGGGGATGAGACCGCATGACCGAGGCCGCCGGCGACGCGCCCGTGATCGAACTGGACCGGGCGGAGCTGACGCTCGCCTCCCGCGCAGGGCGGGTGGAGATCCTCAAGGGCGTCGACCTGCACGTCGCGCGGGGGCAGACGGTGGGGATCGTGGGGCCTTCGGGCTCGGGCAAGTCTTCGCTCCTCATGCTGATGGGCGGGCTGGAACGGGCCACGGGCGGTCGGGTCGCGGCGCTCGGCCAGGACCTGACCCGGATGGACGAAGACGCGCTGGCGCGCTTCCGCCGGGACCATATGGGGGTGGTCTTCCAGTCCTTCCACCTGATTCCCACCATGACCGCGCTGGAGAACGTCGCCACCCCCCTCGAACTCGCCGGCCACCGCGACGCCTTCGAGCGGGCGGAGGAGGAGCTGGCGGGCGTGGGCCTGGGCAAGCGGCTCGACCACTACCCCGCCCAGCTCTCGGGCGGCGAGCAGCAGCGCGTGGCGCTGGCCCGCGCCGCGGCGCCCCGCCCGCAGATCCTGCTGGCGGACGAGCCGACCGGCAATCTCGACGGCGCCACCGGCGACGCGATCATGGAGCTTCTGTTCGGCCTGCGCGACCGCCACGGCTCGACCCTGGTGATGGTCACCCACGCGCCCGAGCTCGCCGCCCGCTGCGACCGGGTGATCCGGGTCGCCGACGGGCTGATCGAGGGCGAGAGCGCGGGCGAGCACGCCGCCGCCCCCCTTGCCCCTGGCGCCCGCGCCGCGGAGATCGCGGAGTGAACCCGGCCGAGGGCGCGCGCCCCCGCCGGAGTTCGACCTGGCGGCCCGCCTTCGCCATCGCCCGGCGCGAGCTTCGCGGCGGGCTGAAGGGCTTCGGCGTGTTCCTCGCCTGCCTCGCGCTCGGCGTCGCCGCCATCGCCGCCGTCGGCTCGGTCCGCTCGGCGATCTCGGAGGGGCTGTCGCGCGAAGGCCAGGCGATCCTGGGCGGGGACGCGGAGGTCGAGTTCACCTACCGCTTCGCCACGCCCGAGGAACTGGCCTGGATGCAGGCGCGCGCCCTCGACGTCTCCGAGACCGTGGAGTTCCGCTCGATGGTCGCGGCCCCGGCGCCGGACGGCGAGCTGGACCGCGCCCTGACCCAGGTGAAGGGCGTCGACGGCGCCTATCCCCTCTATGGCGAGGCGCGGCTGTCGGAGGGCCTGACCCTCGACCAGGCGCTGGAGAACCGCGACGGGACCTGGGGCGTGGTCATGGCCCGGGCGCTGGTCGACCGGCTGGCGCTGGCGCCCGGCGACCGGGTGCGCCTCGGCGCCGCCGAATACCAGCTGCGCGCGGTGCTGGAGCGCGAGCCCGACGAGGCCGCCGCGGGCATGGCCTTCGGCCCCCGCACCTTGATGCGGGTGGAGGCGCTGGAGCCCTCGGGCCTGATCGCGCCGGGCACGCTCTACGAAACCGACTACCGGATGCGGCTGGCGCCGGAGGTGGACCTCGAGCAGATGTCCTCGGCGATGACCGCCGCCTTCCCCGAGGCCGGCCTGCGCTGGCGCGACCGGCGCAACGGCGCGCCCGGCGTGCAGAATTTCGTCGAGCGCATCGGCGCCTTCCTGGTGCTGGTGGGGCTGGCGGCGCTGGCGATGGGGGGGGTGGGCGTCTCGGCCGCGGTGCGCAGCTACATGGAGCGCAAGACCGAGACCATCGCCACCCTCAAGACGCTGGGGGCCGAGGGCCGGGTGATCTTCGCGATCTACCTCGCCCAGGTCGGCGCGCTGGCGGCGCTGGGGGTGGGCATCGGGCTGGCCGTGGGCGCGCTGATCCCCGCCCTGGCGGGGCCGCTGCTGGAGGACCGGCTGCCGGTGCCTGCATTGTTCGACGTCTACGCGCAGCCGCTGTGGGAGGCCGGGACCTACGGGCTGCTCGCCGCCCTGATCTTCGCGCTGTGGCCGCTGGCGCGGGCGCGCGACGTGCGCGCGGCGGCGCTCTACCGCGAGGCCGGCGAGGGCGCCTCCGCCTGGCCGCGGCCGATCTACCTGGTCGTGATCGCGGCGCTGACGGCGGTGCTGGTGGGGGCGGCGGTGGCCTTCTCTGGCATCTGGCAGCTGGCGCTGGGCTTCGCGGGGGGCGTGATCGGCGCGCTGCTGGTGCTGTGGCTCGCAGCGATGGGCGTGCAGGCGCTGGCGCGGCGG
>CAXGVP010000623.1:0-3060 GCA_964013055.1 uncultured Albimonas sp. | reverse complement strand
CCGCCCCGGCGGCCTGATCCGCAACGGCCCCCTGCCCGACGCCGAGCCCGAAATCGTCGACGGCGAGGACAGCGGCGCCGACGAGACCACCAGCCCCGCCCCCGCGCCCGGCCCCGCCCCGGGCCCCGAGGCCTCCACCGGAGACGCGACGGAAAATCCCGTCGCGTCCGCCTCGCGATGAGCGCGCCGGTCGCAGGCCCCGTGGCGGCCGCCCGCCGGCTCGCCTCGATGGCCGCGCTCACGGCGCTGACGCTGGGCGCGCTGCTGGTTCAGGCGGCGCCGATGGGGCCGCTGCCCGACGGGCCGGTCCCGGACCTGGCGTGGTGCGTGCTCGCCTTCTTCGTGCTGCGCCGGCCCGAGGCCGCGCCCCTGGGCCTGGTGGCCCTGCTGGCGATCCTGCGCGACGCGCTGCTGGGCGGCCCGCTGGGCGCGGGCGCGCTGGCGGTGCTGCTGGCGACCGAGGCGCTGCGCTGGCGCGCGCGCGAACTGCCGCCGCCGCGCTCGGTCTGGGGCGACTGGGTCTGGGCCTCGCTGGGCTATGCGGGCGTGCTGGGCCTGCAATGGCTGCTGATGGGCGTGTCGCTGGGCCATCCGCCGGCGCTCTCGGCGCTGGCCCCGCACCTGGGCGCCACGGTGCTCGCGATCCCGCTGGTGGCCGGCGTCCTGCGCTACGGCCTGCGCATCGGCGCGAGCCCGCGCAAGGAGGAGGAGGGCCGCCGCCTGCCCCGCCCGCTGCCCCGCCCCCTGGGACGGAGCGCGCCATGACCCGCTGGCGCCCCGCCCCCCAGCTCCGCTCGCCCCGCCTGACCCGCCGGGCGGCGATCCTCTTCGCCCTGCAGGGCGGCGTGATGGGCGCGCTCGCCTGGCGGATGCGCAAGCTGCAGGTCGACGACGCCCAGCGCTACCGGCTGCTGGCCGAGGAGAACCGGATCAACATCCGCCTGATCCCCCCCGCCCGCGGCCAGATCTTCGACCGCGCCGGCCAGCCGCTGGCGGTCAACCGGCAGAACTACCGCGTCACCCTGGTGCGCGAGCAGGCCGGCGACGTCGAGGCGGTGCTCGACCGCCTCTCGCGCCTGATCGAGATCCCCGACCACGACCGCGAGCGGATCCTGCGCGAGATGACGCGCAAGCCCTCCTTCGTGCCGATCCCGGTGGCCGAGCACCTGAGCTGGGAGGATTTCGCCCGCGTCAACGCCAACGCCCCCGCCCTGCCCGGCATCGACGTCGAGGTGGGCCAGACCCGCTTCTACCCCCACGGGCCCTCGCTGGCGCATACCGTGGGCTACGTCGGCCGGGTGAACGAGCGCGAGCTCGAGGCGGACGGCGGCCAGACCCCGCTGCTGCAGATCCCCGACTTCCAGATCGGCAAGACCGGGGTCGAGACCCGGGCCGAGGACATCCTGCGCGGCGCCGCCGGCCTCAGCCGCATCGAGGTCAACGCGCGCGGACGAAAGGTGCGCGAGCTGAGCCGCGAGGAAGGCCAGCCCGGCGCCGACCTGCAGCTGACCATCGACCTCGACCTGCAGCGCTACGTGATGGAGCGGCTGGGGGGCGAGAGCGCCTCGGTCGCGGTGATCGAGATCGCGACGGGGGATGTGCTGGCCTCGACCTCCTCGCCGGGGTTCGAGCCCAACCAGTTCGTGTTCGGCATCAGCTCGAAAAACTGGAACGCGTTGCTCAACGACCCCTACCGGCCGCTGTCGAACAAGACCGTGGCGGGGGTCTACCCGCCGGGCTCGACCTACAAGATGGTCGTGGCGCTGGCGGCGCTGGAGAAGGGGGTGATCGACGCGGGCGAGAGCGTGTTCTGCAACGGCCGCTACCAGCTCGGCGAGAGCTGGTTCCACTGCTGGCGGCGCGGCGGCCACGGTCACCTGGACCTGCGCGAGGCGCTGAGCCAGTCCTGCGACGTGTTCTTCTACGAGATCGCGCGCCGGGTGGGGATCGACGCGATCTCGGACATGGCGCGCCGGCTGGGGGTGGGGGTGCGCCCCGACCTGCCGGTGCCCGCGGTGTCGGAGGGGCTGGCCCCTACCAAGGACTGGAAGCGCGCCTCCTACGACCAGAGCTGGCAGGTGGGCGACACGCTGAACGCGGGGATCGGCCAGGGCTACGTGCTGGCCTCGCCGATGCAGCTGGCGGTGATGACGGCGCGGATCGCCTCGGGGCGCGCCGTGGCGCCGCGGATGATCCGCGGCCAGGGCGGCCGCCCCCTGCCCGACCCCGAGCCGCCGGTGCTGGACGTGAACGCGACCCACCTGCGGCTGGTGCGCGAGGGGATGTGGTCGGTGATGAACGCCTCCCGCGGGACCGCGCGCAAGAGCCGGATCTACGCCGAGGGCGTGGAGTTCGCGGGCAAGACCGGCACCTCCCAGGTGCGCCGGATCACCGCCGCCGAGCGCGCGGCGGGCGTGTTCCGAAACGAGGACCTGCCCTGGAACCGGCGCGACCACGCGCTGTTCGTGGGCTATGCGCCCTATGACGCGCCGCGCTATGCGGTCTCGACGGTGGTCGAGCACGGCGGCGGCGGCAGCTCCACCGCCGCGCCCATCGCGCGCGACGTGATCATGCGGGCGCTGTGGAACGGCGAGCCGCCGCTCTCGGCCTACCCCCCCGGCGAGCGGGAGACGGAGATGGAGCGCCGCATCCGTCCACCCGCCCCGCGCCCCGAGGACGCCGCCCCCGAGGCGCCCTCCACCACCGGCGCCGCCCCCTCCGAGCCCGGCTCCCCCCCCTCCGCCCCCACCCCCGGCCGCCGCGCCTGAGGCCAGAGGCGCCGCGTCGACCGCCCCGCCTGTCGCCGGCGTCCGGCTCGCGGCGCAGTCCGGCGACGGCGCGTGCGGCCAGGGGGCCCGTGGCGGGCGGCGCGTGGGGGAGGCGAGGGCGGCTCTTGCGGCTGGCCGCGGGCGCGCGGGGCTGGCGTCGGGGGGGCGATCGGGTTGCAGCGCGGGGGGCCAGGGGGCCTCTGGCGGGCGGCCCGCGGGAAGAACGGCGGCGGCCCCTGCGGCAGGTCGCGGGCGCATAGGGCTGGCCGGGCGACGCGATCCGGTCGCCGCG
>CAXGVP010000622.1:0-3077 GCA_964013055.1 uncultured Albimonas sp. | reverse complement strand
ACGCCGCCGTCTGCACCGCCGCCGGCGACGGACCCGCAGGCGAGGCCTCCCGCGACGCAGCCCCCCCCGACGGCCCCGCCCCCCTGCGCATCATGGCCCGCATCGACAACGACCTGGTCACGATCAGCCTCGACGCCTCCGGAGAGCCCCTGCACCGCCGCGGCCACAAGCCCGCCGTCGCCAAGGCCCCGATGCGCGAGACCCTCGCCGCCCTGTTCCTCCACGCCTGCGGCTACGACGGCTCCGAGCCGCTGCTCGACCCGATGTGCGGCTCCGGCACCTTCGTGCTCGAGGCCGCCGAGCTCGCCGCCCGCCTCGCCCCCGGCCGCACCCGCCCCTTCGCCTTCGAGCGTCTCGCCTCCTTCGACCCCGCCGCCTGGGCCGAGATGAAGCGCGCGGCCGAGCCCTCCCCGCCCCCCGCGCCCGTGCGCCGCTTCCACGGCTCCGACCGCGACGACGGCGCGATCCGCGCCGCGATCGCCAACGCCGAGCGCTCGGGCCTGGCCGAGTGGACCGCGTTCCGCCGCCTCGCCGTCTCCGACCTCGAGCGCCCCGAGGGCCCGCCCGGCCTGGTGATGGTGAACCCGCCCTACGGCGCCCGCATCGGCAACAAGGGCCCGCTCAAGGGCCTGCACGCCGCCCTGGGCCGCACCCTGCTCGAGCGTTTCTCCGGCTGGCGCGTCGGCCTGGTCACCTCCGAGGCCGACCTCGCCCGCGCCACCGGCCTGCCCTTCCTCCCCCCCGGTCCCCCGGTCCCCCATGGCGGCCTCAAGGTCCGCCTGCACCGCACCCTCGCGCTTCCGTGAGCCGTCCGCGATTGGCCTCGCGCCCGGGCCTCCCATATCAGCCCTGCGACGCCCTGCGCGCCGCAACCGCCTGATCGCAAAGGAGCCCCGCCGATGCCGACCGCCCTGCCGCGCCCCCTCGCCGCCGCCGTCCTGCTGGCCCTCGCCCCTGCCGCGGCCTCCGCGCTCGAGGGTCCGGCCGCCCGCGTCGTCGACGTCCTCGGCCTGTCCGACGCGCGCTACGAGGACGACCGGCGCAACCCCGACCTGCTCGGCGCCCTGCCCACCGGCGAGCCCGTCCAGGTCGAGTTCTCCCGCAGCGGGGCGGTCGAGGAGATCGAGGCCCCCGGCCGCGGCGACTTCCCCGCCGAGGCGGTCGCCCCCCTCCTCCCCGCCGCGGTCCGCAACAGCCCCGACTGGCCCGCCGAGGCCCGCCTCTGGGCCGTCGACCTGGAAGACGACGGCGCCGTGGAGATCGAGGGCATGACCCCCGACCGGCGCCCGTTCGAGGCCGAGTTCGCCCCCGACGGCCGCCTGCTGGAGATGAGCTACGACGACTGAGGCCCCGGAGGCGGGCCCCCTCCCGCCTCCCTGCCGCCCGGCTTGCGTCGCGGCCTTTCCCGGCGCAGTCTCCGCCCCGACATCCGGACAACGGAGCCCTCGGGAGGAGCCCCATGAACCAGCACGCCGCCGCCACGGACCTCGTCACCTATCGCCACTTCATCGACGGGGCCGAGGTCGACCCCGCCGGCGGCGAATGGCTCGACACATCCGACCCCTACCGCGACGCGGTCTGGGCGCGGATCCCCCGCGGGACCGCCGCCGACGTGGACCGCGCCGTGAAGGCCGCCAGGCGCGCGATGGAGGAAGGCCCCTGGGCCACCCTGTCCCCCTCCGCCCGCGGCAAGCTGATGCGGCGGCTGGGCGACCTCGTCGCGCAGAACGCCCGGGCGCTGGCGGAGGTCGAGGTCCGCGACAATGGCAAGCTGATGTCCGAGATGCTGGGCCAGCTGAACTACCACCCCGAGTGGTGGTATTACTACGCGGGCCTCGCCGACAAGATCGAGGGCGGCGTGGTCCCGATCGACAAGCCCGACCATTTCGCCTTCACCGACCATGAGCCGGTGGGGGTGGTCGGCTGCCTGACCGCCTGGAACTCCCCCCTGCTCTTCGTCGCCTGGAAATGCGCCGCCGCCATCGCGGCGGGCTGCGCGGTGGTGATCAAGCCCTCCGAGTTCGCCTCCGCCTCGACCCTGGAGTTCGCGAAACTCACGAAGGAGGCCGGCTTCCCCGACGGCGTCTTCAACGTGGTCTCGGGCCTGGGCGCCGAATGCGGCGCGGCCCTGGTCGACCACCCCGACGTCGCCAAGATCACCTTCACCGGCTCCGACGCCACCGGCCGCCTGATCTACTCGCAGGCCGCGAAGTCGATGAAGCGGGTGAGCCTCGAGCTCGGCGGCAAGTCCCCCAACATCATCTTCGAGGACGCCAACATCGACGCCGCCGTCGCCGGCGCCGTCTCGGGCATCTTCGCCGCCACCGGCCAGACCTGCATCGCCGGCTCCCGCCTGCTGGTGCAGAACTCGATCAAGGCCGAGGTCACGGCGAAGCTGGTGGAGATGGCGCGTTCGGCCAGGATCGGCGACCCGATGGCGCCCGACACCAACATCGGCCCCGTCACCACGCCCCCCCAGCACGCCAAGATCCTCGACTACATCGAGGTGGCGAAGGCGGAAGGCGCGACCCTGATCGCGGGCGGCGGCCCCTCGGACGCCGGCCGCTGGTTCGTCCAGCCCACGATCTTCGCCGACGTGACCAACGACATGCGCATCGCGCAGGAGGAGGTCTTCGGCCCGGTCCTCTCGATCATCGGCTTCGACGACGAGGCGGAAGCCACCCGCATCGGCAACGACGTGATCTACGGCCTCGCCGCTGGCGTCTGGACCCGCGACATCGGCCGCGCGCACCGGATGGCCAAGGCGCTGAAGGCCGGCACGGTCTGGATCAACACCTACCGCGCGATCAGCTACATGATGCCCTTCGGCGGCATGAAGCACTCCGGCCTCGGCCGCGAGAGCGGCATCGACGCGATCAAGGAGTATCTCGAGACCAAGGCCGTCTGGATCTCCACCTCCGACGCCGCCCCCGGCAACCCGTTCGTGATGCGCTGACCCCGCCCCTTCCGCGCCCCGGCCCGCCGCACGCGCCGGGGCGCGCGACGCCTGCCGCCCCCCGCAGAGCGCCTGTTCTCCGGAGCCGTCCATCGCGGATGCCGATCAGAGCGACTCGCCC
>CAXGVP010000621.1:0-3078 GCA_964013055.1 uncultured Albimonas sp. | reverse complement strand
GCGGCGGGCATGGGCGGTCTCCTTGGTCAGGGGCGCGTCGGGCGCGCACGGGTCCGGGGCGGCGCGGCTGCGCCGGATAACGGGCGCTCAGCGGCGCAGCAGGTCCAGGAGGCCCCGGGTCATCTGCCGGGCCTGGTCGAGCAGGCGAAGGTTCGCCTCGTAGCTGCGCTGCGCCTCGCGCGAATCGGCCACCTCGACCCACAGGTCGACGTTCGAGCCCTTGTAGTTGCCCTGCGCGTCGGCCATCGGGTGGTCGGGGTCGTGGATGTCGGGCAGGTCCTTCTCGCTGAGCTTCACGCGGCCGGCGGCGACGGCGGGGCCGCCCCGCTCCTGCGCGTCAAGCGCATGGAACTCAACGAATTTCCGGCGATAGCCGGGGGTGTCCACGTTGGCCATGTTCTCCGCCGACAGGCGAAGGCGCGCGGATTGCGCGGTCATGCCCGAGGCGGAGGCGGCCATCGACTGGATCAGGTCGGTCATCGGGATCTCCCTGCGGTCAGGTCAGAGCGCGCGCGATCAGCGCGGCCGCTCCAGCGCGGCGCGGAGGATGTCGAGCGACTTGCGCCAGACGCCCAGCGCCAGTTCCTGTTGAAGCTTGGCGTCCGCGGCGCGGACCATCTGGTCCTCCAGCGCCACGGTGTTGCCGTTGGGCGAGGCGGCGGCCGGCAGCCAGGCCGCCCGCACCTCCCCCCCCGAGGCGGCGTCGCCGGTCCCGCTCAGGTGCCCGGCCCGCGTCGCCGCGGGACGGAACGCGCCCGCGTCGTCCAGCGCCGAGCGCGCCGCATAGCTGTCGGAGAAGGAGGTGAGGTCCGCCGCCCGGTAGCCCGGCGTGTCCGCGTGGGCCACGTTGCGGGCGATCAACGCCTGTCGTCCCGAAGCGTGGCCAGCCAGCGCCTCGGACAGGTTCAGAATGGTCAGGCCTTCGCTCATGACGGGGATTCTCCTCCGGCGGCGGTCGCAAACCCGGGATTAACCCCTGTTCGTTGACAAGAAGTAAGCGCGAGGCCGGAGGGCGCGGGTTTCCTTCGCCACGCCTCGCCAGCGAGGGAGACGACCCCATGGATATCGAGCATCTCGGCGCCGACCTGCGCTCCGTCGTCTCGATCCGGCGCATCGGCCGCGTGGTGCGCGCCGACGGCGGCGTGATCACCGCCGCCGGCCTCGCCCCGCGGGCGCGGCTGGGCGACCGGGTGGAGGTCGCGCTGCGCGACGCCCCCCCGCTGGAGGGCGAGATCGTCGCGCTCGGCGACGGCGTGGCCCGCGTGATGACCTACGGCCCGGCCGAGGGCGTGGGCCTGGGCGACGCCGTCGCGCTGACCCCCGACCCCGGCCTGCGTCCCTGCGAATCATGGATCGGGCGGGTGGTCGACGCCTTCGGCGCGCCGCTCGACGGCCGCCCGCTCCGCCAGGGCGCCGTCGCCGTGCCCCTGCGCCCGCCGGCCCCCGACCCGATGCGCCGCGCGCGCCTGGGGCCGCGGCTGGCCACCGGCCTCTCGGTCTTCGACACGCTGCTGCCGATGGTGCAGGGCCAGCGCGTGGGCCTCTTCGCGGGCTCGGGCGTGGGCAAGTCCAGCCTGCTCGCCTCGCTCGCCCGCGCGGTGCAGGCCGACGCCGTGGTCTTCGCCCTGATCGGCGAGCGGGGCCGCGAGCTGCGCGAGTTCACCGAGGGCGTGCTGGGCCCCGAGGGCATGGCCCGCTCGATCGTGGTCTGCGCCACCTCCGACCAGTCGCCGCTGGTCAAGCGCCGCGCCGCCTGGACCGCCATGGCCGCCGCCGAGACCCTGCGCGACGGCGGCCGCCACGTCCTGTTGCTGGTCGACAGCCTGACCCGCTTCGCCGAGGCCCACCGCGAGGTGGCGCTGACCGCCGGCGAACCCCCCTCCCTGCGCGCCTACCCCCCCTCCACCGCCGCCATGCTGGCCGAGCTGGTGGAGCGCGCCGGCCCCGGCCCCGAGCGTGCCGACGGCCTGCGCGGCGACATCACCGGCATCTTCTCGGTGCTGGTCGCCGGCTCGGACATGGAGGAGCCGGTCGCCGACATGACCCGCGGCCTGCTCGACGGCCATGTGGTGCTGGAGCGCGCCATCGCCGAGCGCGGCCGCTTCCCGGCGGTGGACGTGGGGCGCTCGGTCTCCCGCTCGCTGCCCGCCTGCGCCTCGGAGGAGGAGATGCGCCTGATCGCCGGCGCCCGGCGGGTCTTCGGCCTCTACGAGAAGGCCGAGCCGATGCTCCAGGCCGGTCTCTGGCGCGAGGGCGCGGACCCCGAGGCCGACCGCGCGGTGCGCCTGCACGAGGCGCTGGACGCCTTCTGCGCCTCCCGCGCGCCCGAGGGCAACGCGGAGAGCTTCCGCCGGCTGGCCGAGGCGCTCGAGGCGCCCGTCCCCGGCGCCGACGCCGCGGCCGCCGAGCCGCCGCCCCCCGGCCCCGATCGCGCCCGCGAGGCCTACGGCCGCGCCGCCGCCTCCAACGCCCGCACCAAGCCGGCCCCGCCCGAGGGGGCCGCTCCGGAAGCCGCCCCGCCCAAGGCCCCTCCGCCCAAGGCCGCTCCACCCGCTCCCGGGACCGCCGGTCCCCCTCCCGAGGCGTCTTCGCCGCCGCCCGAGACGTCTCCGCCACCCCCCGGTGCGCCTCTGCAGACGCCCGAGGCGCCTCCCGCCGCCGCATCGCGCAGGAAGCGCTGACCCCGCCCGGGTCGGCGCGCCCCCCCCCCCGGTTTCGCCGTCCGTCGCCCGGGCCATGCCCTGGCGAAGCTCCTGCGCCGGCCAGAGGCGCAACGCCCGGGTCGGTCCCCTTGGCTCTGTCTTCTTGCGAGGGCCAAAGGCTTTCCACCGCCGCCGGACGCGCCCCTTGCCAGACGCCGGCCGCGTCCGCGTCGTCCCATACGAGGCCCGACCTCCGCGCGTCGCCTCTCGTCCGGGCGTCGAAGCCACGGGACCGCCTCGCCATGAAGCCCGTGACGGCGGGATCAGGCCTCGCCATGCGTCATGCGTCATGCGTCATGCGTCGGGCGTCGTCGGGCGGCCACCGGCGCCCAGGCCGCTCCCCACGCGCCGCGACGAGGCTCGTCGCAGGAGCCGG
>CAXGVP010000620.1:0-3085 GCA_964013055.1 uncultured Albimonas sp. | reverse complement strand
GCGGGCTGATCGCCCAGTCGGTCGGCGGCGGCGGCGGCCAGTACACCGGCGTGCAGGACGGCTCCGGCGGTCCGAACACGTCGGTCACGACCCGGCTGGGCGCGCGCAACGGCGGCGGCCATGCCGGCGACGTCGAGCTGTATTTCGGGGGCGCCATCCAGACCTCGGGCCACGGGGCCGACGGCATCCTCGGCCAGTCCGTCGGCGCCGGCGGCGGGGGCGTCGACCTGTCGCCGCGCGCAAGCAGCGCGCGCGTGCTCGACATCATTGTCGGCGCCCAGAACGGCACCGAGGGCGACGGCAAATCGGTGACCCTGACCGGCGCCTGGGCCGGCGGAAGCGCCCAGAACGCCTCGATCCAGACCCGGGGCGACTTTGCCTACGGCGTGCTGCTGCAGTCGATCGGCGGCGGCGGCGGGCTTCTGGACGACGCCACCGACTCGGGCGTCGGCTCGGTGCGGCTGGGGGCCACGGGCGGGAGCGGCGGCGCGGGAGGGACGGTGCAGTTCGCGCCCGACTCCAACTCCACCGCCGCCGGCTTCAGCCGGATCACGACCGCCGGCGACGACGCCCACGCCATCGTGGCCCAGTCGATCGGCGCGGGCGGCGGCGTGGCCCGCGTCAGCGGCGAAGCCGACAGCGTCGACGCCGCGCTCGGCGGCGCCGACGTCGACGTCCGCAATGCCGGCGCCGTCGACCTCCAGATCGGCGAGGCGAACATCGTCACCGCCGGCGACCGGGCGATGGGGATCGTGGCCCAGTCCATCGGCGGCGGCGGCGGACTTCTGTCGGTGGGGTCGGGCGCGGCCCTGCGCTCCCACTACATCGGCGGCATCGACGGGAACGCCGGAAGCGTCGACATCTTCACCTACACCGGCGTCTCGATCGCCACCGCCGGCGACGGGTCCCACGGCATCGTGGCCCAGTCGGTCGGCGGCGGCGGCGGCATCATCGGCGACTTCGGCGCCGGCAAGCCGGTCATGGCGACCTACGACGGCGCCGGCGCGGTCGACAACCGGGCCGGCAACGGGGGCGCGGTCTCGGTCTCGATCGAGGGGCCGATCACCACCACCGGGCGCCATGCCTACGGGGTGATCGCCCAGAGCGTCCGCTCCGGCGGCGGGCTGGTCGGCGACGGCACGACCAGCATTGCGGGATCGCAGAGCTCGGACGTCGGACAGGGCACGGTGAACGGGGCCATCGAGATCATGCAATACGCCGGCGCGACCATCTCGACGTCGGGCGAGGATTCGACGGGGATCTTCGCCCACGGCTTGGCCAGCGCCAACTCCGCCAATATCTCCATCACCGTCGACGGCACGGTCGCGGGCGGCACGGGCGAAGGCGTGGGCATCTACATGGCCGGCGGAAGCTACGGGATCAGCGCCTTCCCCGACAACGCCATCGACATCGGCCTCTACGGCCGCGTCTCCGCCGGGTCGGGCACGGCCATCGAGTACCAGAGCCTCTATGCCGGCGCTCAGGGCGTGACCGTGACCAACAACGGCGTCATCGAGGGCGACGTGCTGGGCTATGCGGTCGACGGCACGCCCTACGCGCCGGTGGTCTACGGGGGCCAGCCGATCTCGAGCGCGGCCGCCGCCGCCGCGCCCGCACGCACCTCGGTGGCGCGGCTGGTCAACAAGCGCCAGGGCACCCTGATCGGGGCCGGCCGCTACCTGGCCGACGTCGAGAACCGCGGCACGCTGATCCCCGGCGACGACGGCAGCGCCGAGCGGGTGCGCATCTCGGGCGACTTCGTCCAGACCGGGACCGGCCGTCTGGTGGCCGCGCTGGACTTCGAGGCCGGCGAGGGCGACCTGCTCCACGTCAACGGCTCGGCGCTGCTGGGCGGGGAGCTTGACATCGATCCGATCACGCTCGCTCCGTCCCGTGCGATCACCCTGGTCGAGGCCGAGGGCGGACTCTCCGGCAGCTTCGACGACATCCTCAGCGACCTGTTCGAATTCGGGATGGAGATCCAGAACGACGCCCTGTCGATCCGGGTCACCGGCGCCAACTTCGATCAGGATCGTTTCGGCCTCGACGCCCAGCAACGCCGGGTGGCAGGCTATCTCGAGGACCTGTTCATGGCCGACACCGGGACCCACGCCGCCTTCTTCGGCGCGCTCGAGGCGCTGGCCGGCCAGGGGGCGGGGGCCTATGGCGCGGGCCTGACCGGCCTTGCGCCCGGGGCGACGCTGGCGGGGGCGGCGGCGAACTTCTCGCTCGCCCACGACCGGCTCGACAGCCTGATGGGCTGCGGCGAGGCGCTGGACCCCGCCGCCCAGGGGGCCTGCGTGCGGATGCTGGGCGGGGCGACGCGCCTCGACCAGCAGACCGGCGACGACGGGACCTTCGGCTACACCGGCGACGTCTGGCGGATCGGCGTGGCGGGCCAGGCGCAGGTGGCGCCGGACTGGTTCGCCGGCGGCACGCTGGGCTACGAGGGCGGCTCGTTCGAGGCGCAGAACGGGCTCAGCGCATCGCAGGGGGACACGGTCTTCGCCGGGCTTTCGGCGACGCGGGCGATGGGGGCGTTCACGCTGACGGGCGCGGTCTCGGGCAGCTGGGGCCAGCACGACCTGTCGCGCCGGCCCGACGGGCTGCTGACGACCGGCCCGGCGGACGCCGAGACCGACGTGTGGAGCCTCGCCGGCCGGGTCCGCGGGGCCTGGACGCTGCCCTTCCACCAGGGCTGGCTGACCCCGGCGCTGGACCTCGACGTGATCCACTCCGCCGCCGGCGGCTTCACCGAGACCGGGCCCGCGACCACCGCGCTGCGGGTCTCGGGCAGCTCCGAGACGGCCTTCGTCGCCTCGCCCTCGCTGGAGGTCGGGGCCTGGACGCCGGTCACGCAGACGGTGGCGCTGAAGGCCTGGGCGCGGGTGGGCGCGAGCCTGTCGAGCCTGGACGCCTACACCGCCTCGGCCCGCTTCGCCTCCGCCGGCGCCGCGGGCGGCGGTTTCGACAGCGCGGTCGGGGTGGCGGACGTGGTCGGCCGGATCTCGGCGGGGCTGACGCTGGCAGAGGCCGGGCGGACCTCGGTCGACATCGGCTACTCGGGCGCCTTCGCCGACGGCTA
>CAXGVP010000619.1:0-3088 GCA_964013055.1 uncultured Albimonas sp. | reverse complement strand
CAGGCGCCGGCCGGCCCCGGCCGAATGGCCCGCGCGTCCGCGCGCGCCCGCGCCGGCTGTCGCCTGCGCGGGCCACGTTGGCGGCGCGGAACCGCCGGCCTGCCGGACATCATGGCTGCGGGCGCACGAACGTCTCGAGGCGGCGCCTGGCGCGGGCGCCCGCAACCGCGGCAGGAGAGCGTGCAGGAGGAACCGCGCGACGGGGCCGGGCGAGAGCCGCAAGGAGGCCGGCCCGGGAGGCGGGCGAGGCGAGAGTCGTCGGGTCAGGCGTCGGGGGGAAGCGTCGGTCGCCGGGTCGGCGGCGGTCGAGGGCTCCCCGACCGGGTCGACGCCTGCTCCAGGCATCGGCCGCCGGGTCGGGAGGGGGGCGAGGCGTCGGCCGCCGCGTCGGCGGTTGGTCGAGATGTCGGCCGCCCCGTCGGCCGGTCGTGCACAGGTCCGCAGCCGGATCAGCGCCGGGTCGAGGCGTCCGGCAGCAGACCTGAGTTCCCAGCGCCGGCCGCCGGAACGGGAAACGCCCCGCGCGGGGCGCGGGGCGTTCCGGATCCCGTCCCGCGGACGGGATGTCCGGCGCGCGGGCGTCCGGCAGGGGGGCGCCTGCAGGGCGAGGCCCGGTCAGAAGCGCTCCAGCAGGCGGCGGAGGTAGTCGAGCTCCACGTCCGGGCGAGTGCGGTCGCCAGCGCGGCGGCGGATCTCGTCGAGGAGCTCGCGGGCGCGCTTCAGGGCCTCCTGCCCGGGGACCTCGGTGTCCGAGCCCTCCAGCGCGCCGCGGTTGGCGGTGGGGCGGCCCAGCGGGTCGCGGCCCTCGTCCTGGGCGTTAGGATCGCCCTGCCCGGCCCGGTCGCCCTGGCCGTTGCGCGCCTGCTGGGACATCGCCTCGCCAAGCTGGCGGGCGCCCTCGCGCAGGTTCTCCATCGCCTGCACCTGGTCGTCCAGCGCCTGGCCGGGGTCGTCGCCCTCCAGCGCCTCGCGCGCGCCGTCCATGGATTCGTCGGCGCCGCGCAGCGCCTCCTCCGCCTCGGGGGACAGGCCCTGGGGCATGTTGCGACGCAGCTCCTCGAGGAGCTGGCGCAGCGCCTCCTGCTCCTGCGCCGCGCCGGCCATGCCGTTGCCCTGCTGGTCGCCGCCCATCCCGGGCACGCCCTGCTGGCCCTCGCCGTTCTGGCCGAACTCCTGCCCGCCCTGGCCGCCGCGCTGGCCCTCGCCCTCGCCGGGCTGGCCGGGCTGACCCTGGCCCTGGCGGCGCTGCATCTCGCCGAAGGAGCGGTCCGCGAGGTCCTGCTGCTCGCGCAGCATGTCGTTGAGCTCGTCGAGGCTCTGCTGACCCTCGCCCTGCTGGCCCTGGCCGCCCTGCTGGGCCTGCATCTGCAGGTTCTGCAGCATCTGGGCCAGCCGCTCGAGCATCTGCTGGGCGGCCTCGGGATCCTCCTGGGCCATGCGCTCGATCTCGTCGAGCATCTCCTGCAGGTCCTGGCCCGACAGCTGCTGGCCCTGCTGCTGCCGGTCCTGCTGGCTGGGGTCCATGTTCTCCATCGCCTGGCGGGCCATCTCGTTGAGCAGCTCCGCCATCGCCTGGCGCATCTCCTCCATCAGGCGGGAGATCTCCTCGGGCGAGGCGCCGCGCTCGATCGCTTCCGACAGCCGCTCCTTGGCGCGGCGCAGGCGTTCGGCGGCGGAGTTCAGGTCCCCCTCCTCCAGCATCAGCGCGGCCTGCCACAGCATGTCCATGACCGAGGCCACCTCCTCCGCCTCCCGCCCGTCGGCGAGCGCGTAGTCCAGCCGGCGGATGGCGGAGCGGATCATCAGGTAGGGGCCCGCGAGACTGTCGAACCAGTCGTCGGGATAGGCGGTGGCCGCCTTCAGCCGCTGCGAGGCGGGGGGAAGGTTGGACATCGACCAGGCCATGGCGCGCCGTTCCTCGACCAGGGCGCGGGCCATCGGATCGTAGAACGGTCGCGCGGGCAGGATCGCCTCGCGCGGGCCGGCGACGGCGGTCTGGCCCAGCGCATCCTCGGCATGCAGCGTCACGGTCACCGGCAGGCCGGCCCAGCCGTGTTCGGTCAGATCCTCGATCAGCGCCTCGCGCACCGATTCGGCGGCGCCGGTGAGGGGCAGCGGCAGCTCGATCTCGATCGGCTCCTCCAGCCCCGGGGGCGGGGGGAGCATCCCGGCGTCGCCGACCAGCGCCTCGCGGTTCAGGGCGATCACCGCCCAGGCGGTGGTCACGCCGTGGTCGTCGGAGGCCTGGAAGGCCACGCGCAGCGCGCCGGTCTCGGCGGCGCCGACGGCAGGCTCGGCCTCGTCGTCGAAGGCGATGGAGGGGGGCGCGTCCGCTCCGATCTCGAACGACCAGGAGACGGCGGCGCCCTGGCCGGGATCGACGCTCAGCGCGCCGGTCTGCGTCGCCTCCATCTGCAGGTCCCAGGTCTGCTCGCCGAAGGGGGCCATCGCGACCTCGTCGCCGGAAATCCCCTGGGTCATCGCCGGGGTCTCGGCCGCGTTGTAGACGCGCAGCGAGATGCGCGAGCCCTGCGGCAGGGCGACGGTCTGGCCGACGCGCTCGGTCAGGTAGACCATCTGCGCGCCGGTGTAGGACGGGGGCGTGGCCCAGGCCTCGATCGAGGGGCGGATCTCGGCCGGGCCCGCGGGCCCCGCGCCGGGGTCGAAGGCGGCGGCCACCCGGTCGCCGCCGCCGCGCGCCGCGGCCAGCAGGCCGAACAGCAGCAGGCCCAGCGCGGTGAGGCGGAAGGCGAGAGGATCGCGCGAGGACAGGCGAAGCTCGGCCGCGCGGGCCTTGAGCAGGCCCGCCTGCTCGGCCATGCGGCGCTGGTGGGCGGCCCAGACGGCGCGCGCGCCCTGGTCGGACTGCCCCGTCGCCTGCCGGTCGGCGAGCGCGGCCAGCGGCCGGTCGGCATGGTCGATCTCGAGCGAGGCGCGGGCCTCCGCCGCGGTGGGGCGGCGGAAGGCGCGCCAGCCCCACAGCAGCGTCGCCGCGAAGCCCAGCGCGAAGAGGACCAGGGATCCGACATGCGCCCAGCGCGGCATCGCCTCGAAGGCGCCGGCGAGCGCCAGGCCCAGGAAGGCGGCG